>VBQB01000017.1 GCA_005887855.1 Verrucomicrobiota bacterium
GAAGCGAATCACTCGCGAAAAGAGCATACGGAAAAGCTGCCGAGATGATGAAAAATAAGAGAAGGCGTTTCATAAGGAATAGGTTGATGTCGGATTATGCGCAGGAACGCAAGACGGGAATCTCGAAGCCCGGAGGCTGGTTGAGTTTCAAAGCCAGACAATTATCGCTGCGCCAAAGGCTGACGCAGGTGCTCGAACTGCTAGAGCAGGCTGTAATTTGCGGGAGTTGGCGGTTGTTCATCCGCCTTTCTCTCTTTCGTTTTTCCAGTGCACGTGACCAAAGCGGCGCCCAACACAATCAGACAAATCCCTGTCCAGCGAACAGTCGATATCTCCTCGTTGAGGAAAATTTTGGCCGCCAGACTCGTGATGACAAAACCAAGAGCCGTCAGCGGCCAGACGATGCTGACATCTTTTTGTGAAAGCATGTAGAGCAGGAAGCCGAAGAAAATAGCTTCGAAGAACACGCCCAGTAAGATGTTTTTGTTCATCGCGCCGCGTGTGATTAACGAGGTGATTTCCGCCGCATTCATTGTTTTTGGCTCGCCGATTTGCTTGAGGCCGCCACTGAGAAACACGACACCGATGGCTTCGAAAACCAGCGCGATCAACAGAATCAAAATAAATTTCGCCACAAATCCTGAGACCGGATCAACCCAATGCCTAATCGTTACACGAGCGATCTTACATTTCAGGTAAAGGGCGCCGAACTCGGGCTAAATTCATCGAGCGCTGGATGGAAGTAAAGCTTGGAATCGCCTCGAGAAGCTCGGGCGAAAGGCAAACATCGAACTCGTACCGGCAGAAGCTTATCCCGCGCTGTGGAAGATGCACATTTACCGGTTGTTAGCCTGGAAAACATCTTGACGGCAAATGGAAATCCGGTCTCGATGGGCACATGAAAACGAAAACGATTGGATTAACGCTTGCAATTTCCTTTTTAGCAGGGGCAGCGTGTTTCGCTGCCGATCCCCAGATGGGCACCTGGAAGTTGAACGAGGCCAAATCGAAAACCACACCCGGGACGCTGAAATACACGACCGTGACCTGCAAGAGCACGTTCGGGAAAGTAAACGTAAGTTCGGATGGCATCGACGCGAACGGTAAACCCGTGCACAGTGACTGGACCGGCAAATTCGACGGGAAGGATTATTCCGTTACAGGCGACCCGAACTCAGATGCCCGCTCGTACACCAGGGTGAATGATCGAACATTGAATCTCACCGTTAAGAAAGGCGGAAAGGTCACTGTCACTGGTCGCGTTGTCGTATCGGCCGATGGCAAGAGCCGCACTGTCAACGTGAGCGGAACCACTCCGAAGGGCAAGGAATTCAAAAACACCGCAGTGTACGACAAGTCGTAAGATCGACAATTCACCGGGAATTTTTCAGCGGGCGGGGAGAAATTCTCGCCCGTTTTGCTTACGCGCTGGCGTTCAGTCTTATTCGTCGCCAGATTTCTTGTTCGATTTGCCGCCTTTGATCGTGAACTTTGCCGTCGTCGTCAGGTCGGCGCCGACGTAAATTTCGAGGCGATATTTGCCCACCGGCCAGCCTTTCGTCGGCTTGCTCAGCGAAAACACTCCGCCGTCAGTATCCCTTCCGCATTGAGCGGCTCTTAGTTTCCTAAGCCCCGGTTTTCCCACGTCCGCCACTTAGTTCCCTTAGGAGTCCACCCCCTAGGGTACAGACCATGAGAGTCGCCGCGGCGAGAGCATCGAACCAAAACGGGGCGGTACTTCGCTTGAAAAAGAACAAGACATAGATTGTATCGCCAATCAGCGGAACCAGGACCAGCGAAGCATTGAACAAGCCTCGACCGGGTCCAATCAAACCCGCCGTGTAGCCCCCGACGAGGCCGGCGATAACCGCCACCAACATTCCTGCCGCCAGAATAAGCGGTGAACCTCCGTAAAGTGGACGTCTACCGAGAACACCGTTAAACCCTAAGGAAGTGAGAAGGACAATTACGCCGTACCCAACGAACATCGCGGCAGCGCCTCGAGCAATTGGGAATATCCCTTGCCGTTGCATCAAGAAATCTGTTACTGGGCCACCTCGTACCGGACCTTGATTAGCGGCGTCAGGCCATTCCCTTTTCGTGCGAAAATCTCGTTATCCCACGCTTCATTCCCGTGCGGCGTTACTCGCGCCACGTACTCGGCTGTCTTCCCGTCCGGCTCTATCTCCTGGAAGTCGTGGGCCAATTTTCCACCTTCCATTTTCACCGTGCCTTTCGTGAGACTTCCTTTTGCGTCCACATACCAAAAGACGATGACGCGCTGCCGCGGATCCCATGCGTAAAGTCCGTCAATGTAAGGGCTCGCCTTCCCGTCCGTGACAAGTTCGTTGCTGATGCGAATCGCCTGACGGTTTTGTGTCCAGGTAAATCGCGCGTGAATCTTTTCCTCCTTTCCCTCCGGGGAATCGGGCAGCTTGGCGTCCCATTCATGTGCGATCAGGAAAGCGATCGGTTCCAGTGCCGCGGCCGATGGCGCGGATGTTTGCGCGTGACCGTATAGAATCGACAGAAAATTGACATTTGTTCTCGCGCGAGCGCAGATTACTCGACTTCGAGATAATTCAGAAACGGCCCACGCTTCGTCAGATAGTGGGCCGGAGTCAATCCACTGAACGCGCGAAATTCATGGATCAAATGCGCCTGATCATGATAGCCGCACGTTGCCGCGGTGTCCGCCCAATCGACTTCCGCCCTTTGTCCAACGGATCGAATCACGCGTTGAAACGCGCAGAGCCTGGCAAACAACTTCGGAGTTAATCCCACACACCGATCGAACTCGCGGAGCAAATGTTTGTGACTGATCCCAATCGTGTCCGCAATCTTGCCGATCCGCACCGCGTCTAATTGGCCGTGGATCATTCGTAATGCATAACTGACCGAGCGCGTCGGTTGCGTTCGCGAGCGCGCACGTTGGATAAGCCACGACTCCAGCAGATCAAACCGCGAATCGTCATCGGGCGCTCCGCCTAACTGGTCGCGCAGATCGTTAATCTCGCGGCCGAAGATCGTTTCCAACTCCACCACTTGATCGGTAAATTCGCGCAACGGAATTTCGAGAAACGGCCACGCACCGCCGGCTCGCAGCCGAACGCCGACCAGATGTACGTAACCGATTTCATCAATCACGATCGGCGCGGTTCTTTCGCCCGAGATCCAGCTATGTCGGAAAATGGTATGCTTTGCCGGATTATTTCGCGCGCAAAGCCTCTGCGGATCGCCGAGATTGACAATCAACTCCATTGCCCCGTCGGGCAAAATCATGTTGCGCCAGCGCGCCGGCAAATAGCCACCCGCCATCCAGAGATATTCGACATGCGGTGCCAGAGCCGGCGAAACCGGCCGGACACGATGAGTTAGCACAAACCCTAGCGTGACGCATCAGGCTTCCCTCCGTCAAGCCGCGGTCTATCAAGGCTCGCTTAAGAAGCGGTCGCGATAGGTGGCCGGCCCTGTTTACACTGGACATCTGAATTGCTGCGCGGGACTTCACTCCATTCTCCTTTGCACTTCCCACTTCTTTCTGGTCGGTTGGTCCTTGCAGAATCATCCAAGCTTCTGCTTACGATGCACGCGAGTCGATCAGCCGGTTAGCGCCGTGATGTAAACGCTGCCATGTTCATCTCCTCCTTGCTCGCGCCTTGAGCGTGTGGCAGAAGCCATGCGATGAATCCGAAGGATTTCTTCGGGGAACTGAAGCGGCGCAATGTTTACAGAGTTGCTGTCACTTACGCGGTTATCGCGTGGCTGCTGATTCAGGCAGCGTCGATTCTGCTTCCCACCTTTGAAGCACCCACCTGGGTGATGAAAGGGTTCGTGGTGTTCCTGATTCTTGGCTTCGCCGTGGCGGTGTTTATTTCTTGGGCTTTCGAAGCGACACCGCAAGGAATGAAACGCACCGAGAACGTCTCCCCTGACGAGGTGCTCCCATCTTGGAGTCCCCGGAAGTTTGCCGCCCTTATCGTCGCCATCGCGATGCTCGCGGCCAGTCTGCTTGTGTTCAATCTTCTCCGAAGCCGGAGCAACCCGGCTTCGCCTCCGCTAAGCCGCGCACTAGATCTTCCAGCGAAATCGATTGCGGTGCTTCCTTTTGAAAATCTGAGCCGCGATCCTGACAACGCTTACTTCACCGAAGGTATACAGGACGAAATCCTCGCGCGCCTGGCGAAGATTGCGGACTTGAAAGTCATCTCGCGAACCTCCACCCAACGTTACAAAAGCTCACCGGATGATTTGCCGCAGATCGCGAAACGGCTCGGAGTATCGAATATCCTCGAAGGCAGCGTGCAAAAAACCGCCGACCGTGTTCGCGTGACTGTCCAGTTAATCAATGCCGCCAGCGATGCGCATCTTTGGGCGGAGACGTACGACCGAAATCTCACCGACATTTTTGCGGCCGAGAGCGACATTGCCAACATGATTGCGGACACGCTTCGAGCCAAGCTCAGCGGCTCGGAGCAGAACGCCATCGCTGTTCGTCCCACCGAGAACACGGAAGCACATCAACTTTATCTGAGGGGCAGATATTTCTGGAACAAACGCACCGGCGCGGACTTAAAAAAAGCGATCGATTACTTTAACCAGGCGATCGGCAAAGACCCGAACTACGCTCTTGCCTGTGCCGGATTGGCCGACGCCTACGTTTTGCTTTCTGCTTACGCCGAGGCCAGTCCAAAAGAAAGTTTGCCGCAAGCAAAGGCGGCCGCCGCGAAAGCCCTCGAGTTGGACAGCACCCTCGGAGAGGCCCACGCGACGCTCGCAAACGCGCTTGTTGCCTATGACCTCAATTTTGCAGAAGCCAATCGGGAATTCCGGCGTGCGATTGAATTGAACCCTAACTACGCGACCGCCCACCAATGGTATGGCGAAACTGGGCTTGTGCCGCTCGGTCAATTCGACGAGGCCATTGGCGAGGTCAAGCGCGCGCTCGAGCTCGACCCACTCTCCATCGTCATTAATGCTGATGTCGGGACTATCCTGACTAATGCGCGACGCTATGACCAGGCGATCGAGCAATTGCGGAAAACCGTGGAGATGGATCCGGGCTTTTACTACGCCCACTGGACTTTGGGAGATGCGCTGGAATTGAAGGGCCGCAACGAGGAGGCCATCGCTGAATACAAGAAGGCAATCGCGCTCAATGACGATCCGCTGCCACCGGCGTTACTCGGCCATCTTTACGCTAAAATCGGGAGGAAAAATGAGGCTCTGGCGATTCTTAAACAACTGCGCGAACTGCGCGAATCGAAGCAACGTTACGTTTCGCCGTTCAATCTGGCACTGATCCATATCGGACTCGGCCAGAAAGACCAGGCGATACAGTTGCTCGAAGAAACTTACGAGGATCGGGACGGATACAATATCGCATTCATCAAGGTCGAACCGATGCTCGATCCCTTGCGCGGTGATCCGCGCTTCGAAGCGCTGGTTCGGAAAGTCTTTGCCGGAACACGATAGAATAAGATCGCTCACCAGCTCGCCTGTTGAGTTGTCTTGTCACGCCGAAGCCTCGCGTCGTGGAGGAAGTCTCGTGCGAAGTCGAGAAACGGCCGTTGCCTATGCTGTGACTTCTAATCTGACAACTGACAACCGACTACCGACCTCTGGCGCTGCTCCTCTTTTATTTTCTACTTTCCGCAGCCAGGCTGCACTCGATCGTAAACCACGCTGGATTCAGATGCGCGAGAGGTTCTCTTAGCTTGTCGAGTTCGTCCGCCGGACCGTGCAATTCCATCCGGATGAGATCGGCGATCTTGAGCATTTCCGCGAGCAGCGCGCCGACATTGTCGAGATGTGCAACAACGCCGTCGGCATCCATGTAGCCTTCGCGGCAGAAAATTTCGTCGCCGCTGACGCTGAAGCCGTAGAAAAGGTTCTTTCCCTCGGTTGCAGTTTTCTCCATGAACCGCGGGAACACAGCTTTGATTGCCTCGAGTTTCCCGGGGTGCGCTTTGAAATATGGGTGAAGGCTGACGAAGTTTGACCTCATGTTCAAAACGTACGCTTCGCAGAGAAGCGTGTCGATGATCTGCTTCGATCGCTGCGTGTGCTGTAACGCGCAATGTCGATCTTGCGCGCCGTCAGCCGCCGATTTTCGCCTGCGCTACGTAACGCTTAACCTCTTCCGCGTTGGCGGCGACAACCGTGCCGACAAGATGGCCGTCGCGATTATGAACGATCCAACGATCTAGCAACTCACGATTTCCCGATGTCGTATGAGGCAGAAATTTGATGATGATTGTCATCGCTGCCAGTCACTCGTCCTCTTAAGGTAGTGTCATGAATGCACAAACAAACACGACAGATCAATCAGAGAATCAACACGAGTCCACCTACGCGCTTCTGATTCGCTCGGAAGAAAAGAGCCGCAACGTCATCGAGATGGCAATTTATCCGATCTTGATTCTCGGCGCGGTCATTGCCATCTGGCAGTTCGCGCAGCAACCGGTCAACATTCCGGCAGCTGGACTGGACGCAGGAGGCTGCGTCGCTTGCGTCGACGACCTTCGGGCACTGCGTCAAGTGCGACATCCGGAAGTCAAAGGATAAAGAAAAGTAGCCACTTGGCAGAAACGTGGTGATTATTGGCATTGCTGCCAATCGCGGTTGCGAGATAATTGCTGCCATGAATGCACGAACAAGTTCCATAAATCGAAAAGATCTAGTCAATGCCGCGGCGAGATCCGGTTTGATCGCTGCGCTTGCTCTCTTCGTTGTCGGTCAGCTTTCCGCGAACGCAGCTTCGATCGAAACCACGGGCAGTTCCGGCGTTAACAAACAAGCGGGCAAAGCAAACTCGCTCAAGCCTCCAGCCCAAGGCCAGATCCCGGTTGCCTTCGTTATTTCAGACGGCGCAGTCATCATCGACTTCTGCGGA
>VBQB01000018.1 GCA_005887855.1 Verrucomicrobiota bacterium
TGTTTTTTGTACGCCCGGAAATACCATCCCTTTATTCGAGTGCGACGGCTTCTTCTTCGACCAGACGTACCAATTCCGATATTTCGAATTTGGATCGGAGCGCGCTTGCTTGAACCATGGATGCTGATCGGAGGTATGGTTCACTACCAGATCGATCAAGACACGAATACCGCGTTGTTTTGCGCCGTGGGTAAACTCGATGAAATCGCCGAGCGTACCGTACCGCGGATCGACATTGTAATAGTCGGCGACGTCGTAACCATCGTCTCGGCAAGGCGAAGTCTGAAACGGCATCAGCCAAATCGCGGTCACGCCCAGTCCATGCAGATAATCGAGGCGGCGCATCAGTCCCTGGAAATCGCCGGTCCCATCGCCGTTAGCGTCCATGTAAGTACCGACCGACAGGCAGTAGATCACGGCGTTCTTGTACCAAAGATCGTTGATCATATGCGGTTGTGAGACGACTCAGGGACTATTTACAGGCTTGATTAATGAGAAGCGAGACCGAGCTGAAACTTAGCCAGTGCAAAATCCAATAGTCCCAGCTCAAGCGAAGCCCGCCGGCCCAAAGAATGAAACAGATAAGTGCGCTGGCCGTTAATGAAAAGCACCAAATGCAACTGAGCCATTCTTTAGCCGAACCACGTCCGCCGGGGAGCGCATTGCGAATATGTTCGAAGACGGCGAGCGGTTCGCGCTCTTTCGTCATCGAATGGCTGAGCCGAAAGGTGGCCAATGCTCCCAAAAGCAGGATGAAGGCGGGTTGATAGGTCATGACTGAGAGTTGAGAAAAAAACAGAAGATCCAAAAGATCGAACCCGCCGTTCGTCAACCACCGCGCGCTTTGCCAGCCTCAAAAATTATGTGCAGCCCCGCAGCAGAAAAATAATCAACAGAATCGGAATTGGGATCCCGAGGAGCCAAAGCAAAATGTAACACGTCGGCGTGATTTAGGATTGGTGAAAACCGATTCTGCGCCGGGGTGGCTCGGGCGGAGTAATGAGTTGCTTGATCGCTTCGAAGACGACCGCAAATTGCTCGTCGTATTTCTTCTCGAGCGCTTCGATCTTGCGGGCAAGATCGCGGTTTGCGTCCATGAGCCGGCGGAGCTGCACGAACGTCCGCATGATCGCGATGTTTACTTCCACCGCTCGTGTGCTGCGGAGGACGCTGGAGAGCATTGCGACTCCCTGCTCGGTAAAGGCGTAGGGCAGGTAACGCCGGCCACCGCGCCCGGTGTTTGAGGTCACAATCTGTGACCTCAAACGGGAACTAGCTTGAGAAGTTGGGGACTTTGAGATCACAAGTTGTGATCTCAAAGCAGCGAGTTCATCATCGGTAAGTTGAAACGCGAAATCGGCCGGAAACCGCTTGCGATTCCGGGCCACCGCTTGATTCAAGCTGCGCACTTCCACTCCGTAGAGCATCGCCAGGTCGGCGTCGAACATCACCTTTTCACCGCGCATGAAGAAGACGAACTGCGCAACGTTTTCCGGTTTCAAAACGATTGCCCTCTTGGATACCAACGAAGCCATTTGTGAGGCGAAACCCTAGCTGAAACTTTTTAGGAAAGCGAAGCTTTCGGTTATCGGTTATTGGCTCGGCGGAAAGCCCGGAATGTAAATTGCGAACCTTCGAAAATTCGGCGAATGACAGATTATTTTATGAAGCGATTTTTCATCCTCTTCCTGACGATTTCGGCGGGCGTGAGCTCTGCTTGCGCTAATCTGGGCGATGGCAGCGACAGAATTGACGATTCATATGGCAATCTGATCGAGCGTCATTTACTCGATGATGGAACGGTCAGCGTCCTTTACCATAAGGATCGATATCTTTACTTCGTGATGTTCGCTGAGGGCCGGAGCGTTTTGGAAAAGTATTCGCATGTCAAGGGTACCGATCTTTCCGAAAAGGAGATCGCAAAATTCCTAAAGGCGAATGCCGGCGGCGCGACCTGGATGCCGGACGAGAAGTCGAAAGAACGCGGATTCAAGCGCAGCGACCACAAAGCCGAAGCAACGTACGGCAAAGTGGATGACCGCCCGACGCTGACGGTGCGGGAAGCGGGGAGGCAGAAATTATGAAGGAAGAATTAAGAAGGGGAAGGGGAAACAAACATCGAACATCGAACTCTCAACATCCAACAACGAACGGACCTTCAGACAGGATGAACAGGATTAACTGCGTTTCTAAAAGCAGGACATGACGGCAGAAGAGAGATCATTGTTGGAAGCGCTGGACGCGATTGTCGGATCGGACGAAATCCGTGCGCAGATTTATCCGATTATCGAGCGCGTTCGCGCGGAGCTGGTGCGAAACGAGAAGGCGCAAATGACTTGGGAGCCGATTCCGTTAACAATTTACGGTGGCGCGTTGCCGTCGGGAATTCGGTCCAGCTGGGTTTTCGTCCTGCGGGCAGGCGCGACCACAGGAGCAGAACGCCATCCGAATAGTCATCAACGGATGATGTCGTTCGAAGCGATCGGAGATCTGCAAGTCCGAGCCGGACTGGCGGACGGCGGCGAGCGCCAGTGGCAATCCAATGTTTTGGTGAGTGAGCCGGGCGCGCCACTTGAACGGCGATGGATTTCGATTCCTCGAAACGTCTGGCATCAAGTTGTGGTGCCGGAGGGTCTTGATTGGGTGGTTGTTTCTTTTCACACCGTTCCGGCAGAGGAATTGATCGAGGAGCGACCAGATTCCAACGACACCGGCGGAACGAAGCAGAAGCGGTATCTAGGGCGCTAACTGAAACTTTTTAGGCAAATAGTTTTTGATGGTTGAGGCGGTTATTTCGTCTTGTGCCAGACAACGTCTTCGTTGTTTCGGCGGTCGATGAGAGCGTCGACTTTGCCGCCAGCGTCGTAACGGAAGAGGATTCGGCCCTCGACGTCTTTTCGGAAAAAGAGATCGCACGTTTCGGGGAACAACTGTTCTTTTTTGCCTTTTCGTTCGACGAATAGGTTTTCGCCCTCGGCCGTAACCGATCTTGTTTGACCGGGCGCAAGCTCGTAGATCCCTATGAAGTCGCCGAATTTTTTCGGATCGATTTTTCCTATCGCCGGGTCTTCGTAATAACGATGTGCCTGGCTGGCTACGATTTTCCATTCGCCGCTGCGCCGCAGCCAGGTGTCGGTGATATGATAACGCGCCGTCAGATTCTGGCCGAAGATGGTTTCGGTTTCGTTGGCGTCGTAGCTCAGAACGGCGGTATCGCCGATGATCCGGCTTTGGACGTTATCGACTTTGATGGCGCCGGAATATCCGGCCGGCACCGGTGTGATGTCGGCAACCAGTTTCGTTTTGTCCATGGTGCGCCCTTTCTCATCGGAGAAGATGCAATCGTCGGCGAAATATTTTTTCCAAGGGGCTTGGTTTCCGGGCACGATGGCGTCGTAAAGCTCCTGTGTGCGACGGACGAGTTCGTCTTGGGTGATCGGTAGATCTGCTGCGTGGACGAGGATGGTTGCGAAAATGATGACGAGCGCAAGTTTCATGATGCTAAACATAGGGGAAAACGCCGAACGCCCCAACGCCCGAAATCGAACGGAGCCCTTCGGCGTGCCTGCACGAAGTGTGCTAGTTGAGTTACCGCCTATTCCCGCGGCGCCCGACCGCGCGTGTTCCTTTTTTTATTTCGAGCATTGTGCCGCGGCAGCGTGCGGCGCCACAATGACATTCGAACTCTTGCATTGATTCTTCGGTGATGGGTTCGTCGATCTCCAACGCGTAATCGTAAAAGAGTTCCTGGCCGGGTTCGATATCGCGCATCGCGTAGATGAAGACGCGGTCGTCTTCCTCGATGGCTTCGCAGTTTGGGTCGCACGAATGATTGATCCAGCGCGCTTCGTTGCCGCCGATCTCCGGATTGATTACTTCGCCGCTTTCGAGGCCGAAATTGAATGTGTGCGGATTGTTCTCTTCGTTCGGAGCGTCTTCCCACGAGACGCGTTGGCCGGTGTACTCGATGATGCGGGTGCCTTCGGAGATGAACTGAGTGGCGTAAACGCCGCGACCGTGCACGCCGGACTTGCGAACCTCGATCCGTCCAGCTGGTTTTCGAGTTTTGGTTTTCTTCGGCACAGCCGCTCAGTAAAGAGCATCTAAGATCACAAAATGCGATCCCGAAATTTCCGTTGAAACGGTGAAGGCGGAAGGCACCCGTTATTTGACCTCACTGGGATGGGGGCGGAAATTTTCTTGATGCGCCTCCACAGAGGAATTTTCCTCTCCGTTCTGTGCACTGGTGTTGCCCTCGCCGGGTCATCGTTAGCGCGAGCCCAGGATGCTGCGACCTCAGGAACTGTCCAGGAACAACCGCAGCCGATCGAGCCAACACCAATACCCAGCCCGGAAAAGCGAACGTCAAAACCGACCTTGGAAATTTCAACTGAGACGCCAAGTCAAAAGCCGGCTCCCGTCGCCGAGCAGACGCCCCGTGCAGAAGAGCTGGCAACACCGGCTGCGACCGCAGAAAAGAAACCTCGTGTAAAAAGACGTGCGACTTCCGCTGCGCAAAAGGCGACCGAATTTCCGGTTGCGGGTTTGATGTCCGTGTCCATGTCAGCTGCAAAAGCTATCGCAGTTAACGCCCCTCTGCCCGAGTTTCCTTACCAAGCGATGCGGGCCAATATCACTGGCAGCGGCGTTTGCGTTGTGGTCGTTGATACCGCGACCGGCAAAGTTACCAGCGC
>VBQB01000019.1 GCA_005887855.1 Verrucomicrobiota bacterium
AGATCTTGAGATGTGTTCTTATAACGCTGCGTTGACGTGCGCGAGATCACTTTGAGATCCCTAATCTTGGAAAGGCGAGTAAGAATCTCATCTTGGACGCCGTCAGTGAAATAAGCGTTCGATTTGTCTTCACTGCGATTCTGAAATGGCAGAACGGCGATGGATTTTTCATTTGGTGATGGCGCCGGAGCGACGAAGAAAAAAGAGTAGGCAAACGCCGCGGCCGCCAAGATCGCCACCAGGGTGAGTAACATCCCCCGCTTGTGACGTTTGATTTTGCTGACGATAGATTCGGCACGCGCTTTGGTCTGCGGCGAGGAGCCTTCCGCTTCCAGTTCCCCCTTGAGATTGCGGAGGTCGGCGAGCATCTCATTAATCGTCTGGTAACGCTCATCACTGTTTTTACGCAAAGCCTTTTGCAGAATGGATTCGAGTTTGAGCGGAACATCCGACAACACGCCGGATAAAGGTGGTGGCTCCGTCGTTAGGATGGAGGCGATGCAATCGCTCGGCGTCTCGCCCGGGAACGGCGGGATCCCTCCAACCACCTCGTAGAGTACCACGCCCAGGCTCCAAATATCCGAGCGCGCGTCCACCTTCTGGCCGCGCGTCTGTTCCGGAGACATATAGCGCCCCGTGCCTAACACTAACCCCGGTCGCGTTTGCAGCACCGCCGTTGTTCCGACCTCATAATGGTCCGATGCCGGCCTTTGCTCGGTCAGTTTCGCAATCCCGAAGTCGAGCACCTTCGCGTATCCGTCCGGTCGCAGCATGATGTTCTCCGGTTTGATGTCGCGGTGCACGACGCCGGTTTCGTGCGCGGCAGCCAGCGCCGAGGCCACTTGCACGGCAATTTCCAGCGCGGCGTGCAGATTCATCTTCCCGCACGCGAGCGACGCGCGCAGCGTCATGCCCTCGATGAACTCCGTCGCGATGAATTGCCGGTTTCCCTCAGCGCCGATCTCGTAAACCGTAAGAATGTTCGGATGATTCAAGGCCGAGGCAGCGCGCGCCTCACTTTTGAACCGGCTTAGTTGCGTCTCGTCCGCCGTCAAATGCTCTGGGAGAAGCTTGAGCGCAACCTTGCGCCCGAGTCGCTCGTCTCGCGCCAGATAGACTTCGCCCATCCCGCCCATCCCGAGCAACGATTCAATCCAGTAGTGACCGATCGATTGACCGATCAGATCGCCCGTCGGCTCGTCAATCAGAAGCTCGGGAGCGACTTCGAAGGCCGGTGATTCGATAAAATCACCCGATCGCTCGTGAGACTTGACCATCGCCTCCACTTGTTTGCGCAAGCTCTCGTCGCCGTGGCATTCTTCGCCGAGAAACGAGGCGCGCTCTTCCGACGGACGCGCGATGGTCGCATGATAGATGTCAGTGATTCGACCCCAGCGCCCAGGTTCCATTAACATTCTTCTCCGCTCAGCGCGGCGTAAAGCCATGCTTTCGCTGCGCTCCAGTCTCGCGAAGGCGGCGAGATTTTCCAGCGCTTCATCCAGCGCGAGCAATTCCGCCGCCCGCGTCTCCGTGACTAGCGCTGCCTCGTCCAGCGTCACCTTCTGCACTGCGCCGCCGCGTTTAAGCGCATGGCGCTGGCGCGCGTGATCAACCATGATGCGTCGCATTAGTTGCGCGGCGACGGCGAAAAAGTGTGGCCGGTTTTGCCAGCGTGGATGTGTCTTGTCCACAAACTGAAGGTACGCCTCGTTGACGAGCGCGGTGGTTTGCAAGGTGTGCCCCTCTCCTTCGCGGCTCATATAATGGTGCGCCAGGCGATGCAGTTCGGGCTGCACCAACGGAATCAGCTTATCGAGCGCGGCCGTGTCTCCGCTGCTCCAGTCCACCAGAAGCTGCGTGACCTGTTGTTGCGCTGATGAGGCCGCCGCCATACCCACACCATATTAATGTGTTGGATCGTGCCGGTCGAGAACCCATTATTTTAACGCTTTCGGCGACTCCTTGCTTATTCGTTGCATTGCATGCGCGGAAAATTTTCCGGCCGAAATGGTGGGTTTGGGCCGCAGCTTCCGCTTTAGGAGATAGAAGCACATTCATGCCGGCACGAAAAAACAGACGCACCGGACAGATGTCACAACCTGAAAAGGAAAATTATGAAAACAACTGATTTGATCAAAGACTCCCTTAACCACTCGTCTGAGCGACGCGGTTTTCTTCAAAATGCTTCCGAGACGGAAGATTTTGAATCCGACTCGAAGATTGTGAAGATCGTCGTAGTCAAGAAGCGCGAAGAAAGCCACGCTGAAAAAGAGGACTTGATCTCTTTTGAAGCGATGATGCTGCCTCATCTTGATGCGGCGCACAATTTAGCGAAATGGCTGCTTCGCAACGAACAGGATGTGGAGGATGTGGTGCAAGAGGCGTTTCTGCGCGCGTTTAAATCGTTCAGTGGATTCCATGGTTCCAATGGCCGAGCCTGGTTGTTGACGATTGTCCGAAACACCTCCTACACCTTGCTAAAAAACAACAAAGCAGTTGATCTCACCACGACTTTTGATGAAGAAATACACGCGCTCGGCTACGACTCTGTGAGCCCGGCGACGATCCTAGAGCACAGTGAAGACGCGAAACTAATTAGGGAAGCAATGGATGAATTGCCTGCGGAATTCCGTGAGATCTTGACGTTGCGATACCAGGAAGGTCTCTCCTACAAGGAAATAGCCGACATCGCGCAAATTCCGCCGGGTACGGTCATGTCACGGCTTGCCCGCGCGCGCCCCAAGCTCAAGGAATGTTTGGCGGCTCGGATCGGTAAGGAGAAGTAAGATGAAGTGCGAAGAAGCTACAAAACTAATGGATGGTTATCTGGATGGAGAACTGGATCCGATTACCAACCAAACGCCGCGCTGTGGGCCGACGTCCGAGCGCGGCGTTTTTGCAAAGACAAGGGTTCGAAAAGCAGCAACCGCAAAGCAGGAATTGCGGGAAATTACCGCAGCTCGCGCTCTGATCCGAAGGATATCGGGAATAAAATCCAGCCGAATCAGTAAAGACAGGTGTGAGGCAACCTGCCAAGTAACCAAACCAAAAACCAATATTATGTCCGATTACATTTCTCACGACGACGAACACGACGGAATCCATCGCCGCGGCTTTCTCCACTGCATGGCCTGGGTCGGCACGGGCCTGCTTTGGACCATAAGCGGCCATCTCATCAGCGAACAACAACTCAACCTGAACCTTAATTAAACCTATGCAATCCATAAATATCATGAAAAGACATTGGCTCTCGCTGGCGATCGCCAGCTTTGGGTTAACACTCATTTTCAACCCAGTGGCTGCTTCAGCTGCTCCGCAGGTATTCGAAGCGTCCGGTGTCACTCCAAACGATATCCTGAACACGGTAACCGCCTTCAGGAATTTTTTGGGAGACAACAACGGAATAGGCGGCACATTTCCCACTGGCCGCCGTGAGATCAACTGGGACGGGGTTCCAGATGCTTTCTCCGCACCAAACCTGATGCCGGCGAATTTCTTCAACAGCAACTCGCCGCGCGGGGCCCTATTCTTCACTCTAGGAACGGGATTCCAGGTTAGCGCCAACAGTGTCAACCCAACAAACACTCCGGTCAGATTTGGAAATATCCACCCTGTCTATCCCGCGCTCTTTAGCACGTTCAGTCCCCAGAGGCTCTTCAGCGCCTTGGATAGCAACATCACGGAAACACTTTTCTTTATACCTGGAACTACACAATCGGCAACGAGCAAGGGGTTCGGCGCCGTATTCACCGATGTGAATGTTGGCAATAGCACAAAGATCGAATACTTCGATGTTAACGGTAATCTGCTGTTTAGCGGGAACGTATTGCCCGGACCTACCAGTCGCGGAAGCCTCTCGTTCTTGGGAGTCGGGTTTGACACAGCTAATGTTTTTTTGGTCCGAATTACCTCTGGCAATCGCATCTTGAAAACACCCAACCGGGATGTCGTCGTCATGGATGACTTCATCTACGGCGAACCACAGGCTTTGCCATAGGCCGCGTACAGGACCCATTAGAATACACAGACAAAGAGGAGATCTCCTATGAAACCTATGAAAAAAACGACAGCTTCTCAATCCGCATTCTTTAATCCACGCATCGTACTTGGTTTTGTGCTTTGCTCACTCTGCGTCCTCCTGGCGCTGCTTGGGTTTAATGTTAACTCAACTTCGTCCGCCTTGGCCGCGGTACCAGATCAAGGAAATGGCCAGCCCATCGTCGGTGCCTCATATAAGAACGACGTCTCGCCGGCGCTCCGCGATGTGGCGCAGGGATGGCCCCCCCAATTCAAGCCACAACACGAGGCTGCTGAGAACCCGAAGATCCCCAATAACCACCAGGATAGCCCTGACACGGTGGTCGAAGATAAATTCATCTCGGAGCTAGCCCTCCAGACACCGCATATACCTGGCCCCATTCTCAACTTTAACGGCATTCGCTTTCCCGGCGTTGGATGTAACTGCGCCCCGCCGGATACCAATGGGTCGGTGGGAACAACGCAGTTCGTTCAGATCGTAAATGAGGGTTATCAGGTCTTTAATAAGACCACGGGGAATTCGGTGTTGGGACCAAACAGCCTCGCGTCACTCTGGAGTGGCTTTGGCGGTGCCTGCGAGAACTTCGGCTTCGGCGACCCAACGGTGGTCTTTGACAAGATCGCTAATCGTTGGGTCATCACCCAATTCGCGAGCAGGAACGGCAACATCCCGATCACTGACTATTGCGTCGCAGTCTCCACTACTGACGATGCCACCGGCGCATACAACCGTTATGGCTTTCACCTTAGCAATAACTTCATCGACTATCCGAAGCTTGGTGTTTGGCCCGACGCCTATTATCTGAGCATTAACTTATTCAACTCATCCGGCACAGCATTTCTTGGTCCGCAGCCTTTCGCCTTCGACCGCGCGAAAATGGTAGCCGGTATGCCGGCTACCTTTATTACGTTTCCACCATTGGGCTCCAGTCACGCTCCATTTTTGCCTTCCGACCTGGACGGTAAGATAAAGCCGCCGGCCGGTGCGCCGAACACATACGTGGAATGGCCTGCAAACGGTACTTACAACGTATACCACTTCCACGTGAACTTTGTCACGCCAACAAACTCGACCTTTACTCTCTTCGCGAGCCCGCCCGCCGCACCCTTTACGCAGCTTTGCCCTACCACTCGCGCTTGCGTGCCTCAGTTGGGGGCAGGCGGATCCAGCAGCTTAGATGGGATTGGTGACCGATTAATGTATCGACTGGCCTACCGACGTTTTGGGGATGGACACGAATCGTTGGTTGGAAATTATACGGTGAAATCGAACAATGTCGCGGCCGTCCGCTGGTTCGAGCTCCGCCGTGTGACGGCCGGACCGGTAAGGGTCTTTCAGGAGAGCACCCACCAGCCTGACGCAACCTCGCGTTGGATGGGCAGTGCGGCGATGGATAAGTTCGGCAATCTGGTCATCGGCTTTAGCGCTTCCAGCCCTACCATCCATCCGCAGATTCGCTACGCCGGGCGACTGGCAACCGATCCACTAAACACTCTCGCTCAGGGTGAAGCCCATCTCTTTAACGGAGCGGGTAGCCAGCTCGACACCGGTAACCGTTGGGGCGATTACAGCTCAATGGCCATTGATCCGGTGGACGACAGCACCTTCTGGTACACCACCGAATACTATAATACAAACAGCAGTTTCAACTGGCGCACGCGGATCGGCAGTTTTCACTTCTAGTAATTCGCCAAAATATCACCATTTCGGAGTTAGAAATCTCGGCCTATAGCCACTTGACCTGAGTAGGAGCCAACAACGAGGTGTAGCGAGCGACCATCGCATCGAGATAAACAAATGCCGGACTTCACTGAGCTAAAGCAGAAACACCGGACGGTTTGGGCATCTGGAGATTACGATCAGATTGCCCGTGGCATCCAGGCGGTCGCCGACCACGTGGTACGCAGCGGGTGTATCCGCACTGGCGAGCGAGTGCTCGACATTGCCTGCGGCACCGGTAACAC
>VBQB01000260.1 GCA_005887855.1 Verrucomicrobiota bacterium
CTTCGCCCTGGCCCCCCGTCCAGCCGAGCAATCCGCGTGTAGCACCTTGCGGTAGCGAAATTTCGAAAACGCCAAAGAGATTAAGCGCGAAGACCAGGACAATGACGCTCAAAGAGAGAACAAAATACGGGTTCGTGAATTGAAAGCCGCCCCAGGTGATTTCGCGACCGGCGGCTTTCAGAGCAATCAAGAGCAGCGCCAGACCGATAAACCACGCAAAAATGCCAGCGGCAAAAGCGATCCCGCTGCGTAAAATTTTCTGCCGACTTTGCGCGGCGTGCTGAATGAAACCAAAAATTTTGAGTGAGATGACCGGCAGCACGCACGGCATCAAATTCAAAATGATTCCGCCGAGAAAGCCGAAGAAGAGAAACGTGAATATTCCGCGTGCCGGAGCGGAATTGGTGGATGCAGTTGTGGACGCGGGGGTTTGCCACGCTGCGCGGTCGTTGCTATCGGCGCGTTGTGCAAAGACTACCAGTCCCTGAATCGAGGACAACTTTTTGCTCGCCGATTCAATCGGCACGCGAAAAACCACTTCGTTTGCGTCGCGAGATTCGACCTTCGGGTGGCCTACGACTGTATCTCCTTGCGGCAACGGATAAAAATCCGCGCTCGGATAATTCGCAAGCGTTGCGCTCCTCACGCTCAGTCGAAGATCGGATCCGGCTCGAGTCCAATTGGCGGTTGCAATTTTCGGTCCCGGCCAATTTTGCGGCAACAAACGGCGGAATCGGGCAAAAATTTCCGTATTATCGGGTGCGCTCGTTGCCGATCGTGGTAGCTCAAGTTGAAGGGTCGCGTTTCCGGGGATGCAAATCTTTTCGCAAACGAGCCAGTTTGCGTCCGCCGAAATCTTCACCGTAGAATCACCGATGGAAGCGGGCGGCGTGATCTCCTGCATGAGCAAGACCTCATCTTGGTAGCCGTAGGTTTGAATATCGCCGGGATCGATTGTTTTCAGCGGAATAGGCCACTGAATTTCCCCAACCTTCCATCCCTGCGGCAACTTCCATTTCAGTTCCGTGGGGAGTCCGGCGTCGCCCGGAAATTTCCAGTAGGTGTGCCAATGGGGAGCCATTCGAAGCAGCAAACCGACGGTAAAGGGTTTGCCTGGAACAACTGCGCTTGTATCGGCCAGAAGCTCTGCCTTGACGAGTTCCTTCCCCTCGTAAGTCTGACTCTTGCACTGCGGCGAAAGACCAAAAATCAACAAGCAAACGACTGAGGACGCTGCAAGTCGGAACACCGATATCATCCTACTAGGTAGCACTCGTGGAAGTTCGCGGCAACGCGCCCGCGTCAGCAAAGATCGGACGACTCACGCCACACAAAATTTTCTGAACGCTTATGGAACGACAGAGATTTTATCGGTCCAAGGATCTTTAACTTTGCTACCAGACCGGCCAAGCATGACCTGTCACCATCGACAGGTCTTCGCCGGGCGTGAACTTGCGTTATGGACTGGCCAGCTTCGTCCGGATGGCGCCCTTAAATTCATCGATTGAAAGGGGCCTGCCAGCAGTAGCTGCGTGCTCGTTCTGGCCGAGCTGCGACACATCGCTGAGCGGTTCGCGTTCATTTGTCATCACAACGTCGCGACCTGTGGTCTGCTCACGTTGGACACGGAAACGGCCGTGACCAATGCCGACCAGAGGAACGAATTGGCTGCCATTGTTTTCGACAAAAAGTATATCGCGGTCGCCGACGCTGAATTTCGGAGTGTCAGTTACCTCCATCGTTTCTCCATCCACAGTGCCTCCCAGAAGTTGTATTGAGTACGTTGCGTCCACATTCCCCTTAAATCTATCTTCGACCTTAAAAGTGACGTAGGTGACGATGTGACGTTCCACCCCCGCACCGATCCATTGTGAGCGAACATCGGTGACGGCGCCTTGAAAAATCATTTCAGCCTGGCTCACGAGTTGATCAAAAGTCGGCGCAACGACCGTCGTCCCCCACACCGCGCTGAGACCAAACAGCGTGCATGCGACAAGAAAGAAATGGCGAAACTTGTTCATTATGATGTCAATAATTTCTAATGTTCCACTGAGTTGGGACAATCCCCAAGCTAACTATGCCAATCCGCGTGGTAGCGTTCATCAGCCAGATGGCACGCTGGCCCGTAATTTGATTCTGCCAAAGAATATCGCGTTTGCCGTCGCCGTTAAAATCGCCGGTTCCTACCATGTTCCAAACCGTCGGAATAGTCCCTAGGCTGGCGATCCCGATGCGTTGAGTACCGTTCATCAGCCAGATGCCGCACTGCCCCGTGGCGTTGTTCTGCCAAAGAATATCTGCTTTACCGTCGCCGTTGAAATCACCACTGCCCGTAATTTTCCACGGCGTCGCCACAGTGCCCAGATTAACAACGCCAACGAAGCGCGTCCGATTCATCAACCAGATCGCACGCTGACCGGTGGCCATGGTTTGTAAAAGAAGGTCTGGTTCACCGTCGCCGTTGAAATCAGACGCCGTCGCAATTTGCCAAGGACGCGGAACAGTGGGTAAAGCAGCGGTGCTCAGGCGAGCAGTCCCGTTCATGAACCACACAACGCAAGGACCGGTGGAACTATTTTGACAGCGGATATTGCTCGCAGTGCTGGCGATCGGCGTCCGAGCCCCGTAAAGGTACTGTGCACCGTGAATATCATCAGGCGCGAGGGTGTACCGATTGCTGACCATTGAGTTCATGATTGCATCCACGTTCTGCCCAGCGTCATCAGGATGGTTAAGACCAATGGCATGCCCAAGCTCGTGGAGGGCGACGCGTTGAATATCGGCTATCAAGTACCCATTTTGTCCAAACCGAAGCGAACCACGATAGGAATCCCAGGATTTGGCGTTATTGAACAAGGTGTCGGCTTCCGTCATGGTTGTTCCTGAATACCAGTAGGTAGTGACAGCGTAGGTGTTTGAACCAAAATTCCGTCCGAAAACCGTGCTCGAAAAAGCCATCGAATTAAAGGAATCCCCCGAGCGAACGGACACAGTCGAGTTAAGCACTCTGCCAAGCTGAATGCGCGCGATTACCTGGTTCCACATGTCGAGCGCTGGCGCTGCCGCATAATTCCAAGAAGTATTTCCATCAGCAAGGGTGCGACCCGCATTGCCAAGTGACAGTTGCATAACTGGGCTACTCGACCATTTCGGTCCCTCGAGCGAATAACCGGAACCAGTTCTCGTTATGAATGCAGCGCATACAATCGAGAAAACAGTTATGAACTTAACGCCGGGTCGGCGGCGCTTCGCTCGGGTACGTCCGAGACAATTGCCTGAAAACATAGGGAAGAACAGAGCGATAGTTTACGTATATTTTAGATCTAAAAAATGTCGCCAGACATTGCCGCTTTCGCACGGGGCACGTTGCGAACTAGATGGATTTTGGCGGGAAGGAATAAGCTTGGGGTCGCTGCTATTAACGCATTGCAGTCGAGCGGCCACGCGTATGCGAAGACGACACCAAAGTCAAAGACTTTTTACGATCGAACCGTTGATGCTCGTGGGGATTGCAATACACCGGCCGATACGTTCATTCGGCCGCCATGGGGTCAAATTAACTACGGAACGACAAAGATTTTGTCCGTCCACGGATCTTTTACTTTGCTGCCGGACGCGTAACCGCTGACATCGACATATCTTCCACTCGGATCGAAAGGACTAAGGACATATCCCGGCTTATCAGGAACCGGCTTGGCAGTTGGAAAGGCCGGTTGTGTAGAGGGAGCCTGCGGCAATGGCGACGGTTTTGGCTTTATCTGGGCAGTCTCTTTGCGACTGACGCGCGGTGGTGTGGCGGTCGATGGCGGAACTGGACCTCTCTGGCTCCCAGCCTGGGTCCGCTGTCTCGAAGCCGACTCCCGCGCTGGAACTGGTTGACCGGGCACCGTGACATCAGATGTCACCGTGGTTGACGAATCATCGCGGTGTCGCCCCAGAACATAATGCACCGGCGCCGTTGCGACATGATACGAAGTAATCGCGACGTCCTGGGTGGCTTGACATCCTCCGAGCAAAAACGTCGCAAAAATCAAACCTCGCCCGATCCCCTTCATCCTACGTTCTTATACAGATGTCATTGGCGAGCGCAACCGCTCTCCTTGCCATTCCCTTCAATGATTTAACGCAACAACATCGGCAACGAAATCGGAGATATCTTTGTCAGTGACCGACCACGAACACATTAGACGATGGAGATCAGGTTCGATGAATTTGTAGAAATGCCAGCCGCGCGCATGGAGATCGCGCACGAGTTGCGTATTCATCCGCACAAAGACGGCATTTGCCTCTACCCGAAAGACGATCTCGACCGCTGCGTCGGTTTTCAGACGATTCGCGAGTCGGCTTGCCGCGCGGTTGGCATGTCGGCCGTTTCGTAGCCAAACGCCATTCGTTAAAAGCCCGAGCCACGGCGCGGCGAGAAAACGCATTTTCGACGCAAGCTGGCCGGCTTGCTTAAGTCGATAATCGAATTCGCGTGAAAGCTCCCGTTTAAAGAAAATGATCAACTCGCCGGCAGCCACGCCATTTTTTGTGCCGCCGAAGCAGAGGACATCAACGCCAATTTCCCACGTGATTGTTTTCGGCGCGCAATTGAGCGCGGCGATTGCATTCGCGAAGCGCGCACCATCCATATGCAGGAACATTTCGTGAGTACGCGCAACCTCAGCAATCGCCCCAAGCTCGTTGCGAGTGTAAACCGTTCCGAATTCCGTCGACTGCGTGATGCTAATCGCGCGAGGCCTGTGCGAGTGCAGTTCCGGCTGCCGGGCGATGATTGCCTCCGCTTCGACGATGTCGATCTTTCCACCGGGGCCACCCGCTAGAAGCAGTTTCGATCCTTTCGTGAAAAATTCCGGCGCGCCACATTCGTCGGTTTGAATATGGGCATGCTCATGACAGATAACGCTGTGAAATGATTGGCAGAGTTGGGCGAGCGCGAGTGCGTTTGCCCCTGTGCCGTTAAAAACAAAATAGACGTCGCAATCCGTCTCGAAGATTTCACGCACGCGCTCGCAAACGCGCGCCGTCCACCAATCCTCGCCGTAAGATGGCGCGCCATTTGCATTCGCTTCTTGCAGCGCGTCCCACGCCTCCGGACAAATCGCCGCGGTGTTGTCGCTGGCAAAGTCATGTCGCTCCGCGCTCGGATTCACGTCGTCTGTTTGCTACGCGAGTTTTTGTTGCCGAGCAATCTGCAACAGGACTGACCGTGCCAAGCAAGTCGAGCGCGGCCAAAGAGATTGCCTGACAGACCCGAGCCCTGGGCCTCCGGAGTCCGCCAGGCAAATCTCCTCCACTTGCTCCCCGAAATTATGTCTAACCGCTTCATTTATTATTTCGAACATGGGGCGCAAATTGAGCGTGTGCCGTATCAGATTTTTTGATTCTTCCGAAATAGCTTCCTTCCGCTTTGCCTAACTTAAAGCGGCGGACTAATTTCGGGAATGAGTTCGCTTCAAGGCGAGATCGAGCAGCGCGGCACGCGCATTTTCGAGCTGGTCGATCGACATCCGGAATCACTTTTTAGCAAGGCGGGTTTTTATCAGCGGATGATGGCGCTCTCAATGCGCGATGAGCATTTCAAGGTGCAGATGTTTCGCTTTGTAGATGTACTCCCGTCGCTTCGCAGATCGAGCGATATTCTGGAGCATCTCGAAGAATATTTCGCCGGTATTCGCAATGGCTTCGCCCCGATCATTGACACCGGCGTTCGTCTCGCGCGCATTGTTCCTTGGGTGAGCGGCCGGGTACTGCGCTGGAACGTCTCGGGAATGGCGCGCCAATTCATCGCCGGGAAAAATCCCGACGATGTAATGAAAACGTTGCGGAAGCGGCGCGCACAAAACATCGGTTTCACTGTCGATCTTTTGGGCGAGGCCGTTCTCAGCGAAAAAGAGGCCGACGAATATGCGGCGCGTTGTCTTGATTTGCTGGAAGGCCTGGCGCGCGAAACCCGGGACTGGACCGATCCGTTGGCAAAAAATTCCGAGCTTTTCCCCGTTGTAAATCTCTCTGTGAAAATCTCCGCACTTTATTCGCAGATGAATCCGGCCGATCCGGACGAGGCGATCGCGCATCTCGCGCCGAAACTGAGACCGATCATGCGGCGGGCGCGAGAGCTCGGTGCCTTCATCAACTTCGACATGGAAAGTTACGCGCACAAGAATACGACGCTGGAGCTTTTCAAAACGATCTTCACCGAAGAGGAGTTCAAAGATTGGCCGCATGCCGGCATCGTCATTCAAGCTTATCTGCGGGATGCCGAAGCCGATTTGCGCGATCTCATTGACTGGGGTCGTGCACGCGGCACCCATTTTACGGTGCGACTCGTGAAAGGCGCGTATTGGGATTACGAAACAATAAAATCGCGCCAGAACAGCTGGGCTCGTCCGGTTTATTTTCAGAAGCCTGAGAGCGACGTGAATTTTGAAGAACTCACACGCTTGCTGCTCGAGAACGAATCAATCGTTACCGCCGCGTTCGGGTCGCACAACGTTCGCAGCATCGCGTACGCACAGGCGCTTGCGGACGAACTCGGGATCGATCGCAGTCGTTTCGAGTTTCAACTGCTTTATGGAATGGCCGGTCCGATCAAGCGTGCGCTCGTCGAGCTGGGTTATCGCGTGCGCGAATACTGCCCGGTGGGCGAGCTGCTGCCTGGCATGTCCTACTTGGTGCGACGCCTGCTCGAGAACACGTCGAATGAAGGATTTCTGCGCGCAAAATTTTCCGAGAACGCTTCCGCCGAAGAATTGCTGCGCGACCCACATGAACTGATCAGGCGAAATGGGGCCAAGCCGGAGGCTACAACTGGAGATCGACAGCACCAAAATGCCGCTTCCCTTGAAGCTCCATCCGGCGATATTTACAAAAACTCATCGCTTGTGAATTTCGTTTATAAAGATAGCCAGGAAAAAATGCGCAGCGCCTTGCGTGAAGTTCGCAATCGCTTCGGTGAAAAACATCCGCTCGTTATCGGTGGCGAAAAAGCTTGGACGGATAAACTGACGCCTTCCGTTAATCCCAGCGCGCCCAAGATGGTTGTCGGTTCCGTCGCGGAAGCAGGAATTCCCGAAGCCGAGCGTGCCGTCAAGGCCGCCCGCGCCGCATTTGAAAAATGGAGCCGGACTCCATTTGAAGAGCGAGCCCAGTTGCTCGAGCGCGCTGCGGCGATCATGGAGCACCGGCGATACGAACTTTCTGCGCTCGAAGTTTTCGAAATCGGCAAACCATGGGCTGAAGCCGATGGCGACATTCGCGAAGCGATGGATTTTTGCCGCTTTTACGCCGCACAGACGCGCTTGATCGGTCAGCCGCGGCTCACCCAGCATGTTCCCGGCGAAGAAAGTTATCAGCATTACTGGCCACGCGGGGTCGCGCTCGTAATCGCGCCATGGAATTTTCCGATCGCGATCTTGTGCGGAATGGTTTCTGCCGCGCTTGTCACGGGCAATACCGTGATCATGAAGCCATCCGAGCAATCGATCATCTGCGGCGCGATGCTCATGCAAATTTTCGAAGAAGCCGGTGTGCCTCCCGGCGTCTTGAATTTTCTATCAGGCCGCGGTTCCGTCATTGGCGCACACCTTGTCGACCATAAAGATGTCGATCTTATCGCCTTCACCGGCTCGCGCGAAGTCGGGTTAAGAATTTGGGAGTCGGCCGGTATAACACGGCCCGGCCAGCGCGAACTAAAGCACGTCGTTTGCGAGATGGGCGGCAAGAACCCCGTGATCATCGACTCGGATGCCGATCTCGATGAAGCGATAGCCGATTCAATTTACTCCGCGTTCGGTTATCAGGGACAAAAATGTTCGGCCCTCTCGCGTCTGATCGTTCTCGAAGAAAATTACGAACGCGTGATGGAGCGTTTGCTTTCCGCAACGGCAAGTTTGCGCGTCGGCAATCCAGAGGAGCCGGGCATGATGGTCGGCCCAGTCATTGATGAGGCCGCTTACAAGCGCATCCAAGAGTACATCGACATTGGTAAGGGCGAAGCGACGCTTGCTTATCAAGCGAAGGAAGTGCCGCCGGAAGGTTACTTCATTCCACCAACCATTTTCACGGACGTGAAGCCGGACATGCGAATTGCGCGCGAAGAAATTTTCGGGCCGGTGCTAAGCGTGTTAAAAGTGCGCGATCTCGATGAAGCAATCGACGTCGCGAATGGCACTGATTATGCCCTCACTGCCGGATTCTTCTCGCGCAGTCCGGCGAACATCGATCGCGCTAAAGCACAGATCGAGGCGGGCAATGTTTATATCAACCGGTCCTGCACCGGTGCCGTTGTCGGCCGTCATCCGTTCGGTGGATTCAAAATGAGTGGCGGTGGCACGAAAGCCGGCGGCGCAGATTATCTCCTGCAGTTTTTGCTGCCGCGCGTCGTTACCGAAAATGTCACGCGCCATGGCTTCGCCCCTGAAGAAACACCGCAGTATCGCGACGAGTTTCTTTGGCCGAAACGCCAATAAACGATTTCTTATTCCGCCATTAGCTCCCAAAAACACCAGCGCAATTGATCTAGGGACGTCCTTTGCTCAGCACCTTCACGACGGTAATCACCATATAGATCACCGGCCACGCTGACGCTAGAACGATAAGCGCAAACACGGCCATTTCTTTGGCGCGTTCCCGCGCCGCTTCGATCCGGAATTCACGACCTAAGTTGTAAAAATTCCGGAATTCTGATCGGCCCTCGCCATCGTAAGGCGAACACCCAAACCATTCTCCCATCCCTGAATGAAAGAAATAATCTGTCAGCGGAAACCGCTTCTCACCGGCAGTGGAGGGACACGTCGGTTTCATACCCTATGATCCACAGCTCGGATCATCCCACCAAGATATCACATCAGTCTAAACCGCAACGCTCCAATCGGTCTATTTACTCCCAGTGACCTGCGATCCACACCCAGCCGCCGGGACGGCGGACCCAATGGCCTTCTACCCACACAGCGGCCGGCCTTGGTCGCACCACCCAACCGCCGGGTACCCACACGTAATCGGCTCCAGTCCATCGCCAATAACCACGTGTCCAGACATACCCCGGCCCCGGGGCCACTGTTTGCGTTTCAACCCGAACGGCGGGCGGAGTCCTGGCTACCACCACCTCTCGGGCGGGACCGGTTGTTGTCACTTCCTGGGTAGTTGTCGTGGTTGTGACAGTCGGCGGTTCAGTCTCGCAGCCAGCGAAAACAAGCGGTGCCAGCGTCAACAAATAAATCGTTATTCTCATGAATGGAACCTCCTCGCTTCTACATTCGTTTTACAACAACGCCTCGGCTTTATTTGAACTGGGGTCGTTGATTTTTCCTCGAAAACCCTGGACACAACCGATGGCAAAAAGCCGGTTCTGAACCGATGATCAAACATGCTTTACGTCGTCGGCACCCCAATCGGTAATCTTTCGGACATCACGCTTCGTGCGCTCGAGGTTTTGAAATCTGTCGATGTGATCGCGGCGGAGGACACGCGGCACTCGGGAATGTTATTGAAGCGTTTTGAAATCAAAAAACCGTTCATCAGTTATCATGAACACAATGAAGCGATGCGCGCCGCGCAGCTGATCGAACAAATCGCCACGGGTGAAAACATTGCGCTAATCACGGATGCGGGAATGCCCGGATTGTCCGACCCAGGCGCTCGCCTCATTCGCGAATGCATCAAACGCGAACTCCCGTTCGCGATTATTCCCGGACCGTCATCAATTCTGACCGCACTGGTCGGTTCAGGATTTTCAACCGAGAGATTTTACTTCGGCGGATTTCTTCCTGTCAAAAGCGGACAACGAGAACGGGAATTGCGTGCAGCCGCTGCCCGCGACGAAACCACGATCTTTTTTGAATCCCCCCACCGCCTGACGAAAACGCTCAGCGCGTGCGCCGTCCTCATGCCGGATCGGCAATTCTGCGTCGCGCGCGAGCTTACAAAGAAATTCGAAGAATTCCGGCGCGGAACCGCCAGCAAACTCCTCGCGCACTATGAAGCACGTCCGCCAAAGGGCGAGATCGTACTCATGATTTCTGCGCTGTAGCCGTTTCGCCGTGCGATTAGACAAATTAAACAAATATGCGGCTTCGCCGCCACGTTCACGATCGAGCAAGGGATTGCGACCTCGATCCACCTTATACTGAGCGCCAATTGCTCATTTCCGCTTGTCAAATCCATCTATCTGTGGAATTTTGCGCGGCTTTTCCCTCAGAAGCTTATGGCTTACGCAATTATCAAAACCGGTGGACGACAGTATCGCGTCGCGGAGGGCGACACGATCGATGTCGACCTTTTGGACGTGGAAGCGGGAAAGACTGCAACGTTCAGCGATGTTTTAATGTATTCTGATAATAAGGAATTGACGCATGGCGATCCGCTAATTTCTGGTGCAAAGGTCACCGCCGAAGTGGTTGAGCAACGCAAGGACAAAAAAGTGATCGCGTTCAAGTTTAAGCGGCGTAAAGGTTATCATCGCACCGTAGGACACCGCCGAAAGCTGACGCGGGTAAAGATCAAAAGCATCAGCGTCGGTCCGAAGAAAGCCGCCGCTGCGAAAAAAACTTCCGAATAATTCGCTCTCTCTCGACCCTCAACTCTCACTTCCCAAATGGCTCATAAAAAAGGACAAGGCAGCGTCAAAAACGGCCGCGACAGCGTCAGCAAACGGCTAGGCGTGAAAAGATTTGGCAGCGAGCTGGTCGTTGCCGGTAATATCATTATCCGTCAGCGTGGGACGAAATTTTTGCCCGGAAAAAACGTAGGACTCGGCCGCGATTACACAATCTTCGCGCTGGTGGATGGAAACGTCCGCTTCGATCGCGCTGGGCGGCGGGTGAATGTCGATCCCGTCGCCGCCGGAAAATAGCCGGTCGATTCTGCTTTCCGGCTTCGACCCACCTGCGGTATAAACCGATTTCGCTAATGAAGTACAACACGTTTATCCTTTTTGGCGCGCCTGGAAGCGGCAAGGGCACGCAAGGAAAAACCCTCGGCACGATTCCGCGCTTTTATCATTGCGCCTGCGGCGATGTATTCCGCTCGATCGACACGCGCACAAAAGTCGGCCAGGCCTTTCTTGAATATTCCAGCAAAGGCCAGCTCGTGCCGGACGAGATCACGGTTGAGCTGTGGCGAGAGGCGATCGACGCGGCAGTCGACGCGCATAAGTTTAAACCGGACATCGATACCCTAGTGCTCGACGGTATTCCGCGGAACGTGGGACAGGCGAAGATCATGGAGGAAATGATCGACGTGCAAAAAGTGTTTCATCTCTCGTGCCCGAGCCGCGAAACGCTTTTTTATCGATTGAAAAAGCGCGCCCTGAAAGACAATCGCCTCGATGACGCGAGCGACCAGGTCATCCAGCGCCGCCTCGATACCTACGAAACTGAATCGAAGCCCGTGCTTTCGTATTATTCAAAAGAGATGGTCACTGTGGTTGACGCAACTCAACCGCCCTCCAAAGTTTTGTTTGATATCCTCGCCAGCATGAACGGCGTGGTTGCTCAGCATGAGCCAGCAACAGTTTGAAAATTTCACCGCCTCAAGCCTCTACTGCGAAAAATGCAAAGCCGCGATGCCGGTGCGTGAGCGCTTGCTTTTAGTCCTGCCGGACCGCGAAATTTTCGATTACCTCTGTACTGGCTGCGGATCCTCAGTCGGTCAGCGTGAAGTCACTGCCGGCGATAAGTTAGCGGCGCAGGCGATGGCTGGGCGGCGGCGGCGGGTATCCGCACAAACGCTGCTTCAATAACGTGCGATGCGCGTCGTTTTCATCGGCACGGGCGAAATCGGCGTGCCGGCGATGCAAGCTTTGGTGCAATCGAGCGAGCATCAAGTCATAGGAGTCGTCACGCAGCCAGACAAACCGGTCGGACGCGATTACCGAATCGAGCCGCCAGCAATCAAAAAGGCACTTGCCGGGGCGAAGATGTCGATCTTGCAACCCGCACGGATCAAAGATCGACAATCGATTGAAGAGATCCGCGCCCTAATGCCGGACGTGATCACGGTCATGGCTTACCGACAAATCTTGCCGCGCGACGTGCTTGAGATTCCGCGTATCGCATCTGTGAACTTGCATGCATCACTTCTGCCACGCTGGCGCGGTGCTGCGCCGATCCAGGCCGCGATTGCGGCAGGCGACTCTGAAACCGGCATCACGGTTATCTACATGGATGAAGGACTCGATACCGGCGATATCTTGTTGCAACGCAAGACTGACATCCTGCCCACCGATACCGGCGGTTCGCTGCACAATCGTTTGGCACAAATCGCGCCGGAAGCATTGCTCGAATCTTTGCGATTGCTTGCGAAAGGAGATCCACCGCGCATTCGGCAAGACAACGCGCTCAGCACTTACGCACCCAAATTGACCCGCGAGGACGGCAAAATCGATTGGTCCGAGCCAGCTGAGGTCGTCGAGAGAAAAATCCGTGCGTTTAATCCATGGCCAGGCGCATTTACAACTATCGCGGCAGAATCGGAAAAGCCGCGCAATTTGAAGATATTTTCCGCGTCGGTTGTCGATGTTCGCGGCGCGACGGGAGAAGTTTTGCAAAGCGACAAAGAAGTCATCGTTGCGGCCGGTATTCAGGGGTTGTTGCTCGGTGAAGTGCAATTGGAGGGAAAGCGGCGAATGAGAGCAGCGGAATTCGTGCGCGGATTTCCTCAGGCCCTTGGCATTGCGCAATAGGCCGCGGGAGAGTCTGCGTGGCTTGGCGACCGGCCCAACCCAACCATTTTGCTTTCCAAACTCGCGCGCGTCCTGTTTGATCATTACCGATCATGCAAACGGAAGGGCCAGCTTATAAACGCATCGTACTCAAGTTGAGCGGCGAGGCCCTGCAAGAGCGCGGCGCGCGCGACAACATTTCACCAGCGGTCGTGCGCGAAATCGCCGAGCGAATCAAAGAGGTGCGCGACCTCGGCGTGCAGGTCTCCGTGGTAATTGGGGGCGGCAACATCTGGCGCGGCCTTTCCGCAGCGGATCGCGGCATGGATCGCACGACCGCGGACTACATGGGCATGCTCGCCACTGTCATCAACGCGCTAGCTTTACGAAGCACGCTCGCCGAGATGGGCGTCGAGACCCGCGTGCAGACCGCCATCGAAATGAAAAACGTAGCTGAACCTTTCATCCTTGGCCGCGCCATCCGCCATCTCGAACTTGGCCGCATTGTCATTTTTGCGGCCGGCACGGGTAACCCATATTTTTCAACTGACACGACCGCCGCGCTGCGCGCGAGCGAGATTCGCGCCGATGTCATCCTGAAAGCGACGAAAGTGGACGGCATTTATGATCGCGATCCAAAGACCGATGCAAATGCGCGTCGCTACGAGCAGATCACCTTTACCGAAGCGCTGACAAAACGGTTGCGGATCATGGATTCGACCGCGTTCAGCCTTTGCATGGACAACAAAATCCCGATTGTGGTGTTCGACATGAACAAGCCGAGCAACATTCGTGACGCTGTATTAGGACGAAAAGTCGGCACGCTTGTTTGCGACGAACCCCAACCGCAGTAAAAGGTTAGGCGTATGAGCAGAGACGACATTGTTCTCGAAGCTGAGATGTCGATGGAAAAAAGTGTCGACTATATGGTGCACGAATTTTCCGCCGTGCGAACCGGCAAAGCGTCGCCCGGGCTCGTAGAGAACGTCGATGTCGTAGCGTACGGATCGACCATGAAGTTGAAGCAGCTCGCCTTGATCACCACCCCCGAGTCGCGTTTGCTCGTCGTTCAGCCCTTCGACGCGAGCACGGTACAGGACATCGAGAGGGCTCTTAAGGAGTCGAAGATTGGGATCACTCCGGCGGTCGACGGAAAGATTATTCGGTTGCCGATTCCAGAGTTGTCAGAAGAGCGGCGCAAAGAGCTCGCGCGCTCGCTCGCGAAAATGGCGGAGGAAGCACGGGTGCGCGTGCGCGCTAACCGGCGCACGGCGCTCGATGAGGCGAAGAAACTCAAAGCCGCAGGTGAATTAACCGAGGACGGATTGCACGATTTGGAGACTGAAGTGCAAAAGCTGACCGATCGCTTCGTCAAGTCCGTAGATGATCACCTCAAGCGCAAAGAGTCTGAGATCATGAAGGTATGACGACTTCTAATCTTCCTCTACTCTCTCCTATAGACGAAGATTAGGACTAAGAGGAAGCGGTAAAGTTACAACCGCACTAGATCGACCAGGAATTGGCACCAAAGATAAATCATCCCGCGCCAGGAATATTTTACATCCCCCGCCCCAGTCTGCTTGAGCACTCCCTTGTCGATGTTGTGCGCGATCTGATCGCGCAGATCATTTTCAATTTCCGTTTGGATGCGCTCTTCATCCAACGCATCAATCGTTTCTATGTCGACGTTGTTTCGGCGAAGAAACTCGCGATGGCTTTGATAAAGCTGCCAGAATGATTGATCTGGTCGCTGACGATTGATGCGAAATTGAGGAGTGAGTTTCAACCCGTAAGAGAGCGGGTAATTCCAAGTGGTCCAAATGGTGCCGCCCCTCGCGCGCGATGAAATTCGCAGATAATAAAACGACAGATCATACTGCTCGTTTAAGCAAATCGCGGCCTGCGCTCGATCTTCCTCCTTGTAAAACAAACGAAAAAACTGGCGATAATCCTCCCAATCCCATCCGGCATCGCCCACATGCGCGAAACCTTCGTCCTCGATCTCACGCGTGATCTCGCTGAGCGCAGGGAACGTATCCGAAGAGGGCGGACTTTTCGGGCGAAGCTGTTTTTCCTTCGGCAGCCGAAGTGCGCGGATGCGAGTGAGAATTTCCAGCCACGGCAGAAAGAGCCAGCTCGCCGCAGCCGCCAAACCAAGGACCCAGCTGCCGGTAATAAAATAGATAGCAAGGAATGAGGAGGCGAAAATACCGAGCGCGCCCGCCTTTTGTGAATACGAGTTTTGAAAGCTGCGTAAAGCGACGCTGAGCACCGCCACGCCGAGCGTTATGAAAAGGCCAAACAGCATTAGGGAGTGATCTGATGCTCGCTCAGAAATTTTTCGAGCTGGTCGGTATCGAAATTCGCCAGAATCCTCTCGCCCGCCACGAATGTCGGCACATAAGTTTGCTCGGAGAGTTTTTTCATCTGCTCATACGCTTGTCGATCTTTGCCAACGTCAATGATATTGAAGCGATAACCCTTCTCGGTGAGATACTCCTTCGCGTCAATGCACCACGAGCACCATTCGCGACTGTACAGGTTCAATTCCACGGTTGCTGCGGGAATAAACAGTCGCTTTTGAGCACGTCAACCTGACAGGCGTGATTTTCAGTAGGCCTTGGCCCAAATGACGCGACGCGAACTCGGTTCGCCGGTGAAAATGCAGGGGCCAGGTTCGGAGGAATCATCGAGCGGAATGACGCGAATTGTGACTTTAAGATCATTTTTTATTTGCTCTTCGACTTCGCGTGAGCCGCTCCAATGCGCGAGGGCAAAACCGCCGTGGATTTCCGGTTTGGAATTCTCCGGCTTGAAGAAACCGTAAAACTCTTTTTTGGAATTGATTATGCGCGTGTGTTCGTCGCGGAATTTCGTCGCGCGTTCGAAAAGATTTTGCTGAATCGAGCCAAGAATCTCGGACGCGCGCGAAACCAATTCCTGCATTGGCATCAACTCTTTTGCCTTGACCGGCTGATCACGTCGACTCACTGCCACTTTACCGGATTCGAGATCACGCGGGCCGATTTCGACGCGCACAGGCACGCCTTTTTTGATCCATTCCCAATTCTTCACACCACCGCCGAGATCGCGGCGATCGACTTCCACTTCGACCGGTAGATCGAAATATCGAATCTCGCGCAATTGTTTCGCGAGTCTGTCACAAGCTTCGAGGACCGCGGCGCGCGTTTCTTCTTTTGGCGTGACTGGCAGGATCACGATCTGCGTGGGTGCGATCCGCGGCGGCAGGACAAGGCCGTCGTCGTCGCCATGCGCCATCACGACTGTGCCAACCAACCGGGTGGTCATCCCCCAGCTTGTGGTCCACCCGAATTCCTGTTTGCCTTCGCGATTCTGAAATTGAATGCCGCTGGCGCGCGAAAAGTCGCCCGGGAACCGTTCGCTCTCTGATTTTTCGCCGCTAAAAACTGGAATGGCGAGATGATCGCGTACGAAACGCTCATAAACATCGAGCATTTGCTTGGTCTCGGCACGCGCCTCCGCTTCAGTTTCGTGGACGGTGTGACCCTCCTGCCAAAGAAATTCCGTGGTGCGCAAAAAAAGGCGCGGCCGCATTTCCCAGCGGACAACGTTTGCCCACTGATTGATCAAAATGGGAAGATCACGATACGATTGTACCCACTTTGCGTAGCTCGCTCCGATAATCGTTTCCGATGTTGGCCGAACCACCAGCGGCTCGGTCAGGGCGCTCGATGGCCGCAATTTTCCGTCCGCATCGGCCTCGAGCCGACTGTGGGTAACGACGGCGCACTCCTTTGCGAAGCCTTCCACGTGCTCGGCTTCCTTCGCGAAATAACTCAGCGGAATGAAAAGTGGGAAGTAGGCATTGCGGTGCCCGGTCGCACGAAACATCGCGTCGAGCTGCCGCTGCATATTTTCCCAGATGCCGTATCCCCACGGGCGGATCACCATGCAGCCGCGCACATCCGAGGGCTCGGCTAGCTCCGCCGCGCGGACAACTTGCTGGTACCATTCCGGAAAATCGTCGGCACGCCGTGGCGTAATTGCGGTCTTCGCCATTGGAATGTTCGATGAAGTCGTCATCGTAAAGAGAAATTAATCACAGCGTTTCACAGAAACTTCATTGGGAAAAACGACCAAACCTCGACTGCAGAAAACAAACGGAAGGGCAGAGACGGTTCATCACGGTATTGATATTTCGAGCACTTTGAATACCACTTCATTCCGAGTGCTCAACCATACATTTTTCTTGTTGTCGGTTCGGGAACAATTGTCGATCCAGAATTTGACACTCTGTAGCGTGTCCCGTAGTTTTCGTGCCTTTTCCGCCGCAATGAAAACGTTCTCCGCCAAAGCCAGCGAAGTTCCACGCAAATGGTGGGTAATCGATGCGAAGGACCAGGTGCTCGGTCAAGTCGCGGTAAAGGCCGCCAACTTATTGCGCGGCAAAGAGAAGCCGATTTTTACGCCACACGTCGATACGGGTGATTTTGTGGTTATCATTAATGCGGACAAGGTTCGATTAACCGGAAAGAAAGAAGATCAAAAGAGTTACATGAGTTTTTCAGGATTCGTGGGTGGTCACAAATCAGAGAATGTCCGGGCGCGACGCGCTCGTCATCCTGAATTGCTGGTCGAGCGGGCTGTGCGGGGAATGATTCCGCACAATCGGCTTGGTCGCGCGGTTTATCGAAAGTTGAAAGTTTACCGCGGCGATTCCCATTCACACGCTGCGCAGCAGCCGACGTCGGCTACGTTGCCCTGACCCAAGGATTTTCCATGACACGAACCGAAGAAGTTGTCGCCACCGGTCGCCGAAAAACATCGGTCGCGCGGATTCGCATGGCGCCGGGCACTGGCAAGATCGATATCAACGGTCGCAGCTTTGAAGACTATTTTCCCACCGCGCCATTGCAAAACGTAGTATTGCAACCGCTCCAAACGGCAAAGCTCGTCAATTCCTACGATCTCTGGATTAACGCGACCGGCGGCGGCGCGACCGGGCAGGCCGGCGCGGCGCGGCTCGCGATTTCACGCGCTCTTCTCCAAGTGGACGGGAACCTGCGGAGCACGCTGAAAGCCGAGGGCTTGCTCCGCCGCGATCCGCGCATGAAGGAGCGAAAAAAATCCGGTCAGCCCGGCGCGCGAAAACGTTTCCAGTTCTCGAAACGATAATCGCAAGACAGGCTGAAAAGCCTGTGCCCGACCCTACTTTGGCGTCGGCGCAGCTTTCGGACCAACCGATGCCGCCGGTGTTGGCGCTGGCGCTGCCAAAAATGGCGGGATTGCCGATGTCCCCTCCGGCTGTGATGGACCACTCGGTTTCAGCAAGCGCAATTGCTGAGCCGCTTCGTTTGCCCAAAAGCTGGCCCGATAGCGGGTTAAGATCGTTTCGCAGACATGGCGCGCTTCGTCGATCCGGTTTTTCGCTCTCAGAATAGGCACTTGCGAAAGCAGCGCCAATGGTGCGTTGAAATTGTTTGGATAAGTCGATGCGACCTGTTGGTACATCGACAGCGCCTCCTCGGTCTTTCCCATCGACTCCAGATTCCCCGCCATTGCCATTTTCGCCGTGCTCACGAATTCGTGATCCGGATTCTTGTTCATGAAAAGCTGAAGAGTGGCGTTCGCTTCCATGAACTTCTTTTCATTGCGCTGCGCTTCGGCAAGCAGAAGGTAAGCAACGCCGCCCGCCGGTGTGTTCGGGTAATCCGCGATCACTTGTTGATAGTCTTGCGCTCCTTTTGCGCTACCTAGCAGGGCCGACGCCGCTGCTGCTCTGCGACTAGAATAAAAGCGATACCCTCCAAATCCTGCAATGGCGAGGAGGACTATGATCAATCCTGCCACGATCGCATTTTTGAATCGCTCCCAAAAGACGCGAGTTTCAAGCACTGCATCTCGGGAAGGAGGCGGAACGGTCGGCATATTCGATATCGATATGTTGCTCTCGGCAATTCAAACCGAGCGAGCGTCGTCTTATGCCACGCGAAAGTTTCTCGTGCAAGCGCGGTGAGCAACACGTTCGCTTAATCAGGCAACAGCAAGACTCACGCGGTGTTCGCCAAAATGACCATATAGACAATCACGACCGCGGCAGCAGTCAGGACAATGACCGTGATTGCTATTACCATACGCGGGTCGGCCCCGATTTCCCCTCGCTCGATAGCGCGATTGACCACGTGATATCGCCACGCCGCAAAAGCCGTCAACACTCCTCCGAGACCGATGATGCCTTCGCCTAAGGCTGCGGAGATGCCCGTATGACGCAGATGCATTGCTGGACTCATGCCCGAAGACATCTCGCGCATCCAAAGACTAAACCGCGAGATAATGAAGCCCAGGCTCATCACGGCGATGCTGGTCCGCACCCAGGCAAGGAAGGTGCGCTCGTTAGCGAGAATCTCGGACTCGATCCTGTCCGGATGGAGCCGCCCTTTTTCGCCGGGGGATTTTGCCGTTTCGGGAGGCGTAGACATCATTATCAATTCGTTTCGTGAATCGGACACGGCCTTGCTCGCACCGTCGTGGGACGCGTTAATTCTCATTGTCAGCGAGGCGCGACAAATTGTTTTCAAGCGGTAGAATCTTTTCCTATGAATGTATTCTGGAACTCCTTTGAAACATTGCTCGGTTTGGGCGTCGAACCGAGAGATTTGACGTTCGCTCAAATCTCTTTGCGCGGGATCATCGTCTTCCTTGCCACATTGGCCATGATCCGGCTCGGGCATAAACGTTCACTCGCACGCAAAACATCGTTCGACGCCGTTCTGCTCGTCATTCTCGCCTCGGTGCTTTCACGCGCCATCAACGGCTCGTCGGCTTTTTTCGCCACTATTGGCGGAGGCGTCGTTCTGGTGCTTCTGCACCGGCTGTTCGCCTATTTCGCGTACCACTCACATCGGTTCGGAATTCTCGTCAAAGGCTCGCCCGACACGATCGTGCGCGACGGCGAATGCGACGTTGCCATGATGCGGCGCAACCATGTCTCAATGCACGATCTGGATGAAGACATGCGCCTCGACGCCCACCTCGATGACCTTTCGAAAGTGCGAATCGCGCGCGTCGAACGCAGCGGCGATATCAGCTTCATTAAAAGGGATCAATAATTTATGCGACCACCCAGCTAGGCACGATTAACTCCACCCCTGGCTATCGCGAGGCTGCCAAATCTGATTGCCTGCCAACTACATCTCGCCCGTTCAGCGAGCAAGTCCACCCCGCTTTGCTGAAGTTCAGGATTGGACGTTGAGCGTTAGGTGTTCGACGTTTGCTTCAATGCAACCGCACGACAAACTTTTCATCCCAGGACCGGTCGAGGTCTCGCCAAAAACCTGGGCAGCATTTTCGCGCCCCATGATTGGGCATCGCAGTGAAG
>VBQB01000020.1 GCA_005887855.1 Verrucomicrobiota bacterium
GCAGGACTACTTCGGACGGACCGTAAACATCGCTGCCCGCGTTCAAGGTCTCGCGACGTCGCGTTCCATTTTCGCGACAAGACGAGTCGTTAGGGACAGCAAAGCTTCGAAGCTGCTCCAATCAAATGGCATCGCCGCGACCCCGGAGAAGCGTTCACTCCGCGGCATCGCCAATCAGTTCGAGATTTTCGAAATACCCTGAGGAACTTGGCTTAAAGATCTGCGCCGCATTAGAAGCGTCTTTGAGAGTGCGCCTTTTTGAGGACTGACCAGATACATGGATGAATGCCCTTATCGAT
>VBQB01000021.1 GCA_005887855.1 Verrucomicrobiota bacterium
GATGGTCGCTTTGTGCGAGACGACCAAAATATTTTTGCCCGGATGCTCGCGCACCAGCTGGATCAATGCTGGCAGCGCACGCGCCGTCACCGCTAATCCGCTTTCGCCCCCCATCGGAGCAAATGTGTACGGGTCCTTCTCCCACTCTGCGGCTTCATCCGGAAATTTCTCTTCCACTTCGCGCCGTGTCATCTGTTCCCAGTGTCCGTGCGAAATTTCCCGGAACCCATCGTGGGTTTGCACTTCGAGTCTGTGCGGCGCAGCCAGGATTTGCGCTGTCTCAACCGTCCGT
>VBQB01000022.1 GCA_005887855.1 Verrucomicrobiota bacterium
ATGACCGATACGATTCCGTCAGTTCCGCCACCGCTGACTGCGGGGCTGGACCGCATGTTTCCAACGCTGACGTCCGCTCAGGTCGCGCGTATCGCGGTGCACGGAAACGCTCGCCAGGTCCAGCGTGGCGAAGTGCTTGTTGAACCAGGTGAGAATCCCCGCTTCTTCGTCGTGACCGCAGGTAACATTGAGATTGTCCGGCCAGCGAGGGGAACCGAGCAAGTTGTGGCCGTCTGTGGACCGGGCCAATTCACCGGCGAAGTCAACATGCTCTCGGGCCGTCGTGGGTTCCTCCGCATACGCGCGAGCGCATCTGGCGAAGTGATCGCAGTCGAACGCGAACATCTGCTAGCGCTCGTGCAGGCCGACAGCGAGCTGAGCGATATTCTCATGCGCGCCTTCATCCTGCGTCGGGTGGAGCTAATCGCGCGTGGGATTGGCGATGCTGTCCTCGTCGGCTCCAGTCATTCTTCCGGAACGCTTCGGATCAAAGAGTTTCTCACACGTAATGGTCATCCGTACTCATACCTCGACCTCGACCGTGATGCCGATGTGCAGGATCTGTTGGATCATTTTCACATCACCGTCGCGGACATACCGGTCGTGATTTGCCGCGGCGAGCTGGTGCTCCGGAATCCGAGTAATCAACAGATTGCTGACTGTCTCGGCTTTAATGAGGCGATCGATCAGACGCACATTCGCGACCTGGTCATCGTCGGCGCCGGACCCGCGGGACTCGCCGCGGCAGTGTATGGCGCATCGGAAGGACTCGATGTTCTGGTCTTGGAGTCAGACTCGCCGGGAGGACAGGCCGGCACGAGTTCCAAGATCGAGAACTATCTCGGTTTTCCTACCGGTATCTCCGGTCAGGAGCTAGCCGGCCGCGCCTACACGCAGGCGCAGAAATTCGGTGCACAGGTTATGATCGCAAGAGACGCCAGGCGTCTAGCCTGCGACCGGAAGCCGTACGCAATCGAGATGGACGGTGGTCAGCGGGTGCCGGCCCGCACCGTGATCATCGCGACTGGCGCGCTGTATCGCCGGCTGTCGCTCGATAACGTCGCGCAATTCGAGGGCGCGGGCATTTACTACGGCGCGACTTTTGTTGAATCGCAGTTGTGCCGCGACGAAGAGGTAATCGTTGTGGGCGGAGGCAACTCAGCGGGACAAGCCGCTGTGTTTCTCGCGCAGACCGCCAAATGCGTTCACATGCTGGTGCGCGCGGAGGGATTGGCAGCGAGCATGTCGCGATATCTGATTCGACGTATTGAAGACAGTCCGGCCATCAACTTGCAAACGTGCACGGAGATCGTAGCGCTTGAAGGCAACGAACATCTCGCGCGCGTGAAGTTACGGAACAATCGAACCGGAAGCGTTGAGACTCGCGACGTCCGTCACGTCTTCGTTATGACAGGCGCAGTTCCAAATACGCGCTGGCTCGGTGATTGTGTCTTGCTCGATGCAAAAGGATTCATCAAGACGGGAACAGATTTATCGCCGGAGGATTTGGCCGCCGCGCGCTGGCCACTCGCTCGTCCTCCACACCTGCTCGAAACAAGTTTACCCGGCGTGTTCGCGGTCGGCGATGTTCGTGCAGGCGCCGTTAAACGCGTGGCGTCCGCAGTTGGTGAGGGATCAATCGCCATAGCCTCTGTTCATCAAATGCTTCGCGAGTGAAATAATACGATCATGGATGATGCCCCGTGTTCTCACCTCGACGCGATCGCGTCCATCAAACAGCCGCAACGCCGTGAATGCGAAGAATGCGTGAAGATCGGCGCATACTGGGTTCATTTGCGGACCTGCCAGACGTGTGGAGTCACGCTCTGCTGCGATAGCTCGCCAAACCAGCACGCCAGCAAACACGCGCATGGTAGCGGGCATCCAGTCATTGCCTCCGCTCAGCCGGGTGAGCGTTGGCTCTACTGCTACCCCGACGATGCCTTTGTGGAATATTGACTTTGGAAAATTTCGCGAGTGGAAATCGAAGTGAATTCCGTGTGACCGCCATGGACAAAAAAATCGCCGGACTTCATCACGTTACCGCCATCGCCAGTGCGCCGCAGCGAAATGTGGATTTCTACGTCGGATTGCTTGGGCTGCGTTTGGTCAAGCGCACGGTCAATTTCGACGATCCTGGCACTTATCATTTCTACTTTGGCGATGCGCGAGGCACACCCGGAACAATCCTGACATTCTTTCCGTGGCCGGGTGCGCGGCGCGGACATCGTGGCGTCGGGCAGGTCGAGGCGGCTGCATTTGCAATCTCGCCTGATTCAGCTGGCTACTGGTTGGATCGCTTCAAGGAGCAACATGTTACCGCCGAAAAAACGTCCGCGCGATTCGGCGAAGAAGTAATTCGCTTTACCGATCCAGATGGATTGTTACTCGAACTCATCGCCTCCGATTCGCCGGCTAAGATAGAACCGTGGACTACCAGCCTTGTGTCAGCCGAACATTCGCTGCGCGGGTTTCACAGCGTCTCGGCCGCGCTCGAAGGCTACGAACGGACGGCGAAGTTGTTGACGGAGAGTTTTGGCTATCGCTTGGTTCAGGAATCAGGAAACCGTTTTCGTTTTATCGCGCCGAGCGATGCCGGTCCCGGCAAAACGATTGATTTGCTTTGCATGCCAGACGGCCAGGCCGGGAGCGTCGCGGCCGGCTCTGTCCATCATATCGCATTCCGCGCGAAGGACGATGCCGAGCAGTTGCAATGGCGCGAGCATCTCGTCGAGCTCGGCTACAACGTAACTCCAGTGATGGACCGCACGTACTTTCATTCAATCTACTTCCGGGAACCCGGTGGCATTCTTTTCGAGATCGCGACCGAGCCGCCGGGCTTCACTCTGGACGAAACAGTCGAAGAGCTCGGCTCTAAACTGCGCCTCCCGCCATGGATGGAAGCTGCGCGTGCGCAAATAGAGGAACTTCTGCCACCAATCAAGATTCCGGCCAGACGATGAGGCCACAGCCCGATTTCATTCACGAATTCGTTCCTGGCATTTCGGACCGGACATTGCTGCTCTTGCATGGAACCGGCGGCAACGAGCACGACCTCATCGCACTTGGACGTGAGCTTGATCCTAGTGCCGCATTGCTTAGCCCACGCGGGAAGGTCCTCGAAAATGGAATACCGCGATTCTTTCGCCGGCTCGCCGAAGGTGTATTTGACTTAGAGGATTTGAAGAAACGCACGAACGAACTCGCAGATTTCGTCGCCGCGGCAGCGAAGCATTACAAGCTTGCAGCTGATCAAATCGTCGCCGTCGGTTACTCCAACGGCGCAAACATTGTCGCGAGCATACTGGTGCTCCGGCCGGAAATATTGCATGCGGCTATTCTATTTCGCGCGATGGTGCCGCTGGTTCCGGACAATCTGCCGGACCTTTCATCCGTACGCGTTTGGATCGGCGCGGGGGATCAGGATTCAATCGTTCCGGCATCTGAGGCTCAGCGCCTGGCGGAACTTCTTCGCA
>VBQB01000261.1 GCA_005887855.1 Verrucomicrobiota bacterium
TGCCAGAATTGCCGCAAATCGGATCCTCCTGGAACGCCACAGGCAGGGCGTGAACGCCGCCAGCGGCAACAGCCAGATCAGGTTGCCATAGTAGTGCCGCAGCAGGATGAGCCAGTCCTTCGGACGGTCTACGAAGAGGCGCCAGCTCCGCGCGCGATCATATGTTTCCCGCGCCCTAAGGTCAAGATCGAAATGTCTTCGCGGAGTGGTGGAAATCGGCATGAACGAAAAAGGCGGCACTCTCTCATATTGCTCGTAATACTCCCGGTAAGGCAGACGCAGGGGATGACCGGTGACGCGGTAATTGTCATAAGCAAACCCGCAAGCACCCGCAACGCCAGTGATCACGATCGGTAGCCACAGGCGCGCAGTGCGGTTTGCCATGCCCAGCGCAATGAGTGCCGGAACTAGCAGCAACAATCCCTCGAACGGCCGAGCCAGAACGAGGATCACCGCTCCAATTCCAAAAACCCAGGCGTAGCGCCATCTCTTCGCCCGAGTGATGCGAACCCAGGCACCGGTGACCAGCGCACCTCCGATTGCAGTCACTGCGCCTCCCCAATAGCTGTTCATCCAATAGCTGAAAAGACAAAGATCCAGACCGATGAATGCCCCGAGAAGAGCCCAGCCCGGCGGCAGCCACCCTTGCAGCGCCCAGCAGAGGGCCGCAGCCAGGACGCCCACGCTCAGCCAGACCCCGAACCAAGGCTGCCCGAAGAGCACCTGCCCCGCTGCCATCGCAAGTCCCTGCGCGGGTGGGAACCGAGAGGCGTAAGTGGGCTGCTGAAGGATGTAAATGCTTTCAAAGAAGTGCCAAAGCGGGTGCGCCGGGTTGGCCAGACGCCCATGTGCGAAGGTGTCAGCTTGGAGAATGTAACTAAATTCGTCGTAGACGGATGGCGTTGGGATCGGCCAGACCGGAAGAAGCATCGCCCTCACGACCAGAACGAGCACGCCAAATCCGACCCAACTCAGCGTCTTCCGGCGGGCCAGACTGGAAAGTCCGCGCTCAAATCTTTCCCACAAGTCGCGCCACCGAGGCGGCGTGGACTTCGCAACGGCGCCAAAAATTCCGATCAGTACGGCGCAATAGACGAGCTGGTGGGTATGCATGTCACGAAGACGCCATATTTATCATCAACGATGCATATGCACGAGCAGCATTCGCACGTGCTGAACAGGCTCGTATTGCAATTGGAGTGTGGTTTTGATGACTGATTACAGTAATTTGATCATGCTGAGGGAAATCAATGTCGTTCGAACGCCAAACTGAGGCTATTGAAGTGTCAGTGGTCATTCCCTGCCTCAATGAGGAAGACACTTTGGCAAGATGTGTTGAGAAAGCTCGGCGAGCTCTCCGGGAACATAACATCGCTGGTGAAATTGTAGTCGCAGACAATGGCAGCACTGACTCGTCTCGAGCCATCGCTGAGCGTCAGGGAACGCGCGTGATAATGGTCACCGAGCCAGGCTATGGCAGTGCACTGATGGGAGGAATTGCGGTGGCAAGCGGCCGATTCGTTATCATTGGGGATGCCGATGACAGTTACGATTTCCTTGAGATCCCGAAGATCGTTGAAAAATTGCGAGAAGGATTCGACCTGGTCCAAGGGTGCAGGCTTCCGGCCGGGGGTGGTTCCGTTCGACGCGGCGCGATGCCATTTTTACATCGCTGGGTTGGCAATCCTTTTTTTTCTTTCCTGGTCCGGAAATGGTTCCATGCGCCAATCAACGACGTTTACTGCGGCCTGCGCGGTTTTACGAAGGCCATGTACGAACGGCTCGATCAGCGTTGCACTGGAATGGAGTTCGCCACCGAGATGATCATTAAAGCCAGCCTGCATGGCGAAAAAATCGCCGAGGTCCCGATTACTCTGTACCCCGACAGACGTACATCGCACGCGCCACATCTGAAAACATTTCGGGATGGCTGGCGCACGTTCCGTTATTTTCTAATGTGCAGTCCACGTCGGCTCTTTTTGGTTCCCGGCAGCGCTTTCATCGCCTTTGGCCTGCTTGGTTATCTTCTGGCCCTGCCGGGTCTGAGCATAGGGCACAGCACCTTCGACGCCCACACGCTGTTGTTCGCCAGCCTGGCTATCTTATGCGGATACCAGTGGATTCTCTTTGCCATCTTCGCCAAGACATTTGCCATCACCGAGGGACTCCTTCCACCAGACCGGCAGTTGGAACGCTTTTTCGAGTTTGCTACTTTGGAAAAAGGGCTGGTCGTAGCAGCGCTGGCGATGCTCGTGGGTGGCAGTTTGCTGCTGGCTGCCATCGGGCAATGGTGGCTGACTGGTTTTGGCCATTTGGATTACGCCCACACGATGCGATTCGTCGTACCAGGAGCGACACTCGTCGCCCTGGGGTTTCAAACCGTCTTCTCCAGCTTTTTCGTCAGCATTCTTGGGATGCGCCGCAAATGAATCTGCTCGGTATTCCGGTAATCCGCACTGTTAGGGCAGCCCCTAGGGATTCTTGCGCTCAAGGGCCACCGCGAAACGATGGAGTTCGGCAGTCATCAGCCCTGCTACAACAGCCGGGTCGCTTTCCATAAACGCTTGAGCGGCTGGTTCGTCTTTCGCTTCGAAAATCGCAATGCCGAATGTTTTGTCCCCAGACTCCGACGTGCGGCCTGCCAGAATTAATTCACCAGTCTCAATTGCATGTTTGAACCGAGCGAAATGTCGCGAAAGCGCCGCTTCATCCTCTTTCGTCCAATTCGAATCCGAATAGAGCCGCGGCACGAGCCGCAACACATAGATGAATTGCTTAGGTTTTTCAGCCTTAGGTGCTTGAGCAGGCAACGATTGACCAATTGTGAAAGTGCAAATCAGCGGAATGATGAATCGGAGGTGAGACATTACAGCGTTTTTCATTTCCAACAGGATTTCCGGATTAGACCCGAATTAGAATATACAAAATCCACCGAATCCGGTTGATGCCCGTTTTTCTCTTTCCGGACGGCGAAGCTTCTTCTCATTGGAACTAACCGATCTGCTTCTCGAGCTGATGTTGAAAATAGCCTTTCCAACTTTCCGGTAGTGCCTCGACTTCGATTGCTCGGCCCAAACTTTTCAGATCGTCCTTCTCAAAAGCATAAAGACGAGTGATATCGGCCACGCTGATATCTTGTTGCTCTTGGCCGATTAATTTTATCGCGTCACCGGTACCAACCATCCCCTCGCGAACCACGGCAAAATAGAAACCGGTGCGGCGACTGGCCAGAAACCGCTTAATGATGTCAGCGCGTCCAAACTTTATGCCCAGTTTGTAGCAGGGCATTCGTGGTTCCGTAACCATGACTTCCGTTTCGCCGATTCTAAATCTGTCCCCGATGTAAATGGCTTTCTCAAGCAATCCCTCAGTCGTGAAATTTTCGCCGAACATTCCCCAGGGCAGATCCATTCCCGGCAACTCAGCTCGCCAATAGCTATAGTGCTCCGACGGGTAAGCGTAAGCCGCTTTGCTAACGCCGCCGTGAACAGTAAGATCGGCTTGCTGGTCTCCATCCAGGTTTAACGTGCGCAACATGGCCGGCGCGTTCACCGGCTCTTTGAAAATTCCCGTCGTGACGAGCTTGCCTTGCCAGCTTACTTCCTTCGGCAATCCGACGTTCACTGACAAGATTTTCATGATTCTCGGGCTACTTCACAGGATTCCAGCATTATGTCGGCATTTTGAGCGCATTAGGCAACGATGCTCTGCGTCATTGGCGAACTTTGTGCAAGCTGCTTGATCTGAATATCCGTGATATCGGCGTAATCCGCGGTTAAGAATTCGGGTGAATGCCAACGAAATTCACTCTCATCGGCAGCGGCCTTGCTGGCGGATTGCTTGGCGCGTATTTGGGGCGGCGCGGATACGAGGTCGATCTTTACGAGCGACGGGCTGACCCGCGCGAAGGGAACATCGTCGGCGGGCGATCGATTAATCTCGCGGTTTCAACACGCGGCATTCACGCACTCGAGCAACTCGATATCGCCGACGAAGTTCTACGGCACGCGATTCCGATGCGCGGCCGGATGATCCATGATAAGTCCGGCGGTCTGCATTTCGCGCCGTATGATGTCGATCCAAACAAATACATAAACTCGATCGGTCGTGCCGCGCTCAACACGACTGTGATCCAAGCAGCGCAGCGTTATCCAAACGTGCGAGTCCATTTCAATCATCGCTGCACCGATGTCGATCTGACCGAAGCGGTCGCCTATTTGGAAACGCCTTCTGTAGAGGCGGCCGTGTCGGCCGCAAATCCCGAGCCTCAAATAATCACCGCGCGCGGAGAGGCAGTCATCGGCGTCGATGGCGCATTCTCTGCCGTGCGCCAATCGATGCAGAAAAAAATAGAAAAATTCGAGTACGACGAGACTTATCTCGCTCACGGTTACAAGGAGCTCACCATCCCGCCCGGACCGGATGGTTCGTGGCAGATGGAAAAGGAGGCGCTCCATATCTGGCCGCGCAAAAGTTTCATGATGATCGCGCTGCCGAACCCCGACGGCTCGTTCACTTGCACGCTCTTCTGGGAATTCAAAGGGCCGCGCAGCTTTGAATCAACAAAGACCGACGACGATGTCCGCCGATTCTTCGACGAAGAATTCCCCGACGCCGTACCGCTAATGCCAACGCTGCTCGAAGACTTCCGCGAGAATCCGACCGGATCGTTAGTGACGATCCGTTGCGCTCCTTGGTCCTACAAAGATAAGGTCGCGCTCGTCGGTGATGCCGCCCACGCGGTCGTGCCGTTCTATGGCCAGGGAATGAACGCGGCGTTCGAAGATTGCGTCGTGCTGGACGAATGCTTGGGCAAATTCTCGGATAACCGGGAGCGCGCGTTCGCGGAATATTTTGCACGGCGAAAAGAGAACGCCGATGCGCTGGCCGACCTCGCTGTCGAAAACTTCATCGAGATGCGCGACAAGACCGCGTCGAAGACATTTCGGGCGAAAAAGAAGCTCGATCACCTACTCGAGGCGTTGCTGCCCGGTATCTATCTACCTCTTTATACGATGGTGACATTCACCGGGATTCCATACGCGAAGGCCGCTCGTCGCGCACGTCGCCAGGACCGCATCGTTTACGCTGCGCTCCTCCTTCTAGCGATGTCGATCTTAATGGCATTGACCCTGCTGTTTCGATAATCAGCAAGACTCCTCTTGACAGTCTAGGTAAATGATTGAACAGTTTGTTCACTGAGACTGTCTAGGTAACAATACAAATTATGGCTAAAGAAAAAACTGATCTCGTTTACGGCACGCTCGACATGCTGATCCTGAAAGCGCTTCAGTATGATCCGCGGCATGGGCTCGCGATCGCGGATCGAATCGAGCAAATGTCGAAAGATATTCTGCGCGTCGAGCAGGGCTCGCTTTACCCGGCGCTCTATCGGTTGGAGGCGCAAGGCTGGATCAAGGCTGAGTGGGGTGTTTCCGACAACAACCGCAAAGCGCGCTATTACAAATTGACCGCGGCCGGGCGCAAGCAGCTCTCCGCAGAAAAGGAGCATTGGCTCCGCATTACCAAAGGAATCGATCTCGTCCTCGCCGGAGGCTAATAAACTATGCCGCGACTTCGGGCCTGGTTCTCTCGATTGATCGGTTTGTTTCAAAAAAACAAACGGGACGCTGAGATGTCGGAAGAAATGCAAGCGCATCTCGATCTTTTGATCGAGCGCAACATTGCCGCGGGAATGTTGCCCCATGAAGCGCGCAATGCGGCTTTGCGACAGTTCGGCGGAGTCGAACAGGTCAAAGAAATCGCGCGCGAACAACGGGTGTGGCGCTGGGCGGACGAATTTCTTCAAGATTTGCGGTTCGGCGCGCGAATGCTTTTCCGCAATCCCGGATTCTCGATCCTGGCAATTCTCTGTCTCACACTTGGAATTGGCACAAATGCAGCGGCCTTGAGTTGGATCGAAGGAATTCTGATTCGTCCTTATCCGCTAGTTGCGCATCAGGACCGGATGGTCGCGCTCGGCGGCACGACGCGCGGAGTCACTGGCGGCCACGGGCTCTCTTATCCGGACTTTCTCGATCTGGAAAAAAACTCAACGCTGTTCGAATCGTTCATCATCGATAAGATCACGGGCACGACGTTGAGCGTGGGCGATCGTGCAGAACGCGCGACGGGTGGAATCGTCTCCGCAAATTATTTTGATGCGCTCGGAGTGCGGCCAATTCTCGGCCGCGGCTTTCGGCCGGAAGAAGGCACTGGTAGAAACGCGCATCCGGTCACCGTCATTAGTTACTTAACCTGGCAGGACCGCTACAAGGGCGACCCGGAGATTATCGGCAAAACGCAATATCTCAACGGAGTCCAGCACACAATCATCGGCGTCGCGCCGGAAAAATTTCACGGCACCTTCATCGGATATTCGTTCAACTTCTGGGTGCCGACGTCGATGCAGGAGACATTCGACTCGACTGGCTATAAGCTGGAAGATCGCGGGGCTCAATGGATTGAAAGTTACGCCTTCCTGAAGCCGGGCGTAACGCGACAGCAGGCGCAGCCGGAATTATCGGCGATCGCGGAACGGTTGGAGAATGATTATCCGCAGACAAACCGCGGGCAGGGCTTTGAACTTTGGCCGCTGTGGAAAACGCCGTTCAACGCCGTCGGAAATCTGTCGCCTACGCTGGCGATCACAACCGGGGTCGCGTTTTTTGTTCTTTTAATCGCCTGCGCGAACGTCAGCAATCTTCTGCTCGCGCGCTCACTTATTCGCCGTCATGAAATGACTATGCGTCTCGCGCTCGGTGCCGGGCGCCGGCGTTTGATTAAACAACTTTTCACTGAAGGCCTGCTTCTTTCTCTAATCGCAGCCGCCGGTGGAATCATGGTCGCGTACTGGTGTCGTAACGCTCTCGTGCTGGTGTCTCCTACCCGGATTCCGGGCATCACAATTGATTATCCCGGACAGCTGGACCGGCGTGTTCTGGCTCTCAGCGTCGCGATTTGCATCGGATCGACAATGCTGTTCGCGTTGGTACCTGCAATTCAAGCGAGCCATGTCGATCTTTCGGGCGCGCTGAAAAGCGAAGGCGGCAGTGTCGTCGGTGGCAGCGGCAGATCGCGACTGCGCTCGGTACTTGTGTTCGTTCAAGTGGCGCTGAGTTTTGTGCTCATTGCCGGAACTGGATTACTGCTTCGAAGCCTGGTGCAAATGCAAAATTCCGATCCCGGATTTTCGACACGAAACGTCGTCGTGTCGGCGGCAGATCTTTTTTCTGCCGGCTACAAACCCGATCGGGCCAAAGTTTTTTACGAACAATTGCTCGAGCGCGTCCGGGCACTGCCCGGCGTTCAATCGGCAACATTGGAGGGAGTTAGGCCTTTCAGCTACGCGGATTATTCGTCAGCACCGCTGGAGATCGAAGGTTATCAGCCGCCGCGCAATGAGCAGGTTGCGGCGGATTACAACCAAGTTGGCGAAGAGTATTTCGCGACGATCGGAATTCCGATCGTGGCCGGCCGTGAGTTCACCCGCAACGATGATGAAAACGCACCACCGGTTGCGATCGTCAATGAGATGATGGCGGCAAAATATTGGCCGGGGAAAGACCCGGTCGGTCAGCGCCTCAAGGTGAAAGACAAATGGATGGAGATCGTCGGAGTGGCAAAAAATGCGCATTACCGGACCAAGCTTGAGCAGCCGACACCATTCTTTTATGTGCCGGTTCGGCAGAACTTTCTCGTCCAAAACGGCTTCATTATTCGGACGCCATCAGTTTGCAGCAGCAAGTCGATCGCATGAGTTACACGCAACGACTGGCGGTAGCGTTGCTGGCGATTTTTGGTGGAATGGCGCTCTTCCTCGCTGCAATCGGCCTTTACGCCGTCATGTCCTACTCAGTTTCGCAAAGCACGCGCGAACTCGGTCTTCGGATGGCGCTCGGTGCCAGCACCAACGATCTTTTGCGGCTGGTGATTTCACGCGGACTTCGACTCACCATCGCTGGGATCATCATCGGAGTGACGGCGGCGCTCATCCTCACCCGACTAATGGGCAACCTGCTCTACAAAGTGAGCCCGCGCGATCCGCTCGCGTTTGGATCGGCATTCGTCGTCATGATGATCGTCGCATTGGCCGCGTGTTTCTTGCCGGGATGGCGCGCCACGCGGATCGATCCGGTTCGCGCCTTACGGAATTGATTTCCACATCTTGCTGACTATTTCGTCGGCATCATAAGCCGCTTATGATGTATGAACGGCGCTGTCAGCGGCGGTGAAGCCAAGCAACCGAGTCGCGTAAATCGGCGATAAATGCCGATGTGCTCGTTAATCTCGCCGTGCAGAATTTCATCGAGATGCGCGACAAGACCGCGTCGCGCGCGTTTCGCGCGAAGAAAAAACTCGATCACCTGCTTGAATACGGCGTGCCGGAAGCCGCCGGATAGACTGCATGGCCGCTCGGACGAACGGAGAGCAATTGGGAAATTGCGAATCAAGCCGCTCGACGCGCGCGGCACCAGGACGGCATCGTCCTTCGCCGGACTAATCATCGTGACGATCTCGATCTTAGCGTTGTCGATCTTGCTGTTTGACTTCCAACCGCATTGATCCGTGCCTACATAACCGATGATAACGGCACTTTCAGAATTGCCCATACCGGGTCATCTCGATTTCGCTCGAGGTTGGCGAAGCGGCTTTTGGTCCTAGACCGCACGATTGACATCATTCGGAGCGAGCAATCCAAAGCGCAAGCGCAGGAACTCATTCACCGAAGCCGAGTCTATAATGTCGCGCTCTACGTCCTGCTAATCGACCGTGACTTGTCGATCCTCAAGACACTGATGGTGTCATCCTTCGATCCTTGGCTACTGCGATTCGCAAGTCGGCAAATCGCGCTAACGTTGTACGAGTCATGCGACGACTTAACTACTGTGCTAGGCAAAGATTTTCGTGATTCCCTCGCTGCCATCGAGTTGAAGGAAATCGATATTAAGGATTTCAACACTGTCTGCAAACGACTCAACGCTTTCAAAAACGAGCATCATCAATTCCTTTATCACGATATTCGAAACGCCGTTACCGCACACCGCATGCAAGATTCGTTAAAGTTTCTCCAAGCAATCGAAGCTATTGATCCGCTGCGCGTGTTCCGCCTTGGTGAGACTTCTACGAAATAATTGGCCTTCTCCTGGCCTTCGTCACCAAGTCATTACTGCATATGAGTCAGCTCCCGATTGCATTAAAGGAGATTCTAGCCTCACCGAAATTCGTACGGTCCAAACATGTACAACCTCACGCCTAGCCAAAAGGAATTGATCTCGAGCATCGTGCGCTTAATTCGAGAGCGGAAACTCAGCGAAAACTTTACCGTCTTTCGCGATGGCGAAGGAGGAGTGTTTGTACAAAAGCCGCGTGAGAAAACAGGTTTTCGCTTCAGCAATATTGGAACTCAAGAATTTGATGCGCTGGCGAGAACCGAGTTGCTGATCGTAGATGTCTTGGAACCACGATTTGGTCTGCTGAACTGCACACTCAGGGGCAAAGCTTACGAAGCAGTCAACTCCAATTTCGGCTCCCCAGATACCTCTTTCGTAAAACACTTGACGCCGTCCGCGAAGAAAACAATGGAATTAGCGATATCCATCGCTAAGCAAGCTGATGCTGAAGACGCTCGTCTGCACCCAAAGGTAGGTGCAGTTCTAGTGCGCGACGATCAGATACTCGCGAGCGCCTTCCGTGGCGAGCTCGGTCCTGGCGATCATGCCGAATTCACGCTGCTTCAAAAGAAATTGGCCGGTGAAAACCTTAGCGGATCGATCTTGTTCACAACGCTAGAGCCCTGCACCGCCAGAAAGGCGCACAAGACTTGTGCAGAGTGGATCGTGGAGAGGAAAGTCGGCTGCGTCTTCGTGGGGATGCTGGATCCTAATCCTCGCATTTATTCGCTCGGTATTACCCAGCTTCGCGAAAGTGGAGTCGTCATCGAATTCTTTCCTGCCGATCTTCGAGACAAGATTCGGGCAGATAACAGCGCGTTCATTGACGCGTTCCGTGCGAATCCCGAGCTCGCCGGCGAGGCTACCTTCAATTTCACGCAAAATGACGGTAAGTATACGATCGGCCACGGGAACTTGCTTTTTGAGACGCGATGGTCAAACGCAAGCAACCGCTGCGCGTACGACATGTCATCGCGCGTGCAAACTCCGCATGAGGGAGACGTGGTTGTTTTGCAAAATGACAAGGAATACTTCGCAGTTCTCAAGATCGTCGATGTAAAAGCACGTAGCCACGGCGACATCTATGACTCCGTCTCCATTGAGTACCGCATTAATCAGGATGGTAGCGGAACCTTTCGGGAATGATTATGCATGTCGAGAGCCATGCAACATCATCGCGGATTGACGCGCACGTCCGCGACGTGGACTCTTCACACAGGACGCCGCCGTCAACTTACGCGAACTATCTCGATCTGGAGAAGCTGCTCACGCCGCTCGAGCGCGGACGGCGCCGACGCAGCAACCGGCGCACTCCCCACACGATGAGAATCAATACCGCAACCGCGATAATCGCCAGAGCCAGAAGGTTGTGGATGGGATTGGTAAGAATGTAATTCGAGTGTCGCGCGTAGAAGCCGTTGAAGCCATCAAACGCGGCTGGCAACGCTGTTAAATCTTCTCTCGCCAACTCGAGCCGGTGCTCATTGGGATGGTAGTGAGATCCGAATCGGTACGCCTGCCCCGCTGTGTTCAATTCGATGTGTCCGCCCAGAATATGGGTGAGCGGACGCGTCTTCAGAAAGTCGACAACCCGCAGCGCGCTTTCGCGGTACGCGGCGGCATCTTCAATCAGCAATCGACCAGGCATCAGGAAATCTCCAGAAAAAAGAATCCCCGTTCTGCTGTCGTAAAATGCCACGTGGGTCTCGTTGTGTCCGGGCGTCGGAATTACGTTCACAGTTCGGTCACCCAAATCCAGATGGGCAATCCCGTTTGGCCAGTTTGTGAAACCGAAGAAGCGACGCGAACTGAGGATCGCCGGCGCGATGATCCAGGTGCCTGTGGGTATGCGCAACCAGGAGTGGAAGCTTTTTGTGGTCCTTATCCGGCAATAGTTCCAAGATCGTTTTCGCCAAGGGCATCTCTTTCGGATCCGCGACGGCGCCGGTATCGATGAGAAGAGCTTTGTCGGAGCCGAGGAGAAGATAGAGAAAATTCGCTTCGAAGTTCGCGCAAGGACTCTGGCGCAAGATAAAAGTTTGCGGCTCGTAAGTGTGGACTTGAAGGGGATCTTGTGGAGTTAGTTTGCAATCTGGAGCGCCTTCGTTCCAGTGCACATCCAACGATCCAGGCACTGGCTGGGACCACGCGTGCGTTGTTGTCAAAAGAAACATCAGCTAACGATTTTCAAATTGTATCCACATGAAGGAGTTATCCGAGTCGGACCGGCACTGGGTACGCCACATCGCGCGTTGATGTGCGACCGTGCGGCTTCAGCACGCAATCTCGATTGGCCCTCAAGCTCGAGCGAAGAAAAAGCGCGACCAGCGGGCTCGGTCGTGACTGAATTGAATTGCCTCCGCGTCTTTGGCTCATTAACTTGCGTCAAAATCCATCTCCCAGCAGTCGCCTGCTCCGGGGATGTAAACCAGAACATAAACATCAAAAGGATTACTATGAGCGAAACCTACGTCCCACTGATAAGCTCCGGCGTTGCCGGTCCACTTGGCGTTGTGCATCTCCCGCGTCTTTGGCAAAAAGTCTCTCTGGAGGCGACGGGTAAACTTGCTTCCGGCTATCCGGCCGTCGGCAAAGGCTTCGATGCGATGACTCTTGCCGCACTCGGACTCGATGAAGAGGCGGTGAGAGATTACATCAAACAGAACAAGCCGACCTATCCACAATTCGAAAATTGGGTAAAGCAAAATGCCAAGTCACTAACCCGGGAAGCGATCGAGAAGCACAACGCCGCGGTACGCGGTTATAACGCCGATGACGCCACGCGCCAGGGTATTCTGGCAGCGTGCGGCATGAGCGACGACGCTTCCGCTCCGCGAGACGCGGTGAGCCTGAACAATCTCGACGATTGGTACGAATTTCATCAAGCAGTGCTCAAATAGTTGAGGGGGCGCGAAAGGTTGGGGCGATTGCGAGCCTTACTGGCATCAGCCACGGATGAACACGGATTTTCACGGATTAGAGAAACAATCTGGGAACCAGGAAATCAGAAATTTTCCGAATCCGTGTTTATCTGTGGCGATCTGTGGCTAGGATTTATGCCTTCCTATGATCACGGCATTCCGCAAGACGGCTGAAACTTTCGCGGGTGGAGCGAAAACGCTCGAACAAAAGTATTTTGTTTCACCGGAGATTTTTGCCGAGGAGCAGGAGAAAATTTTCGCGAAGCAATGGATATTGGTTGGGCATCAGAGTCAGATCGCGGACACTGGCGACTACGTCGTCCAGCAAGTTATCGGTGAATCATTAATCGTTATCCGGGACAAAACCGGAGAGATTCGCGGCTTTTACAACGTGTGTCGCCATCGCGGAACGCGCTTGAAGGAGGACGCATGCGGGCATGCGTCTGCGATTCAATGTCCGTATCACGCGTGGACGTATGCACTCGACGGACGATTGATCGGTGCGCCGCACATGGACCAGGTTCCAGGTTTTGATAAG
>VBQB01000043.1 GCA_005887855.1 Verrucomicrobiota bacterium
GATTTCGGCGGCGGAGAGATCGCTTTGCCGCTGGAACGGGATTGTCGATCTTCTTCGCTTTCGTCAACGGCGGCGCCGGCGCCGGCAGCGGCACGTCCACCAAGAAGCTGCATCGTTTCGCCAATCACCTTCAGTTTTGACCGCTTTTGACCGGATTGTTTATCTTCCCATGAGTCAAGTTGCAGCCGTCCTTCGATGAAAATCGGTCGTCCTTTTTTCAGATACTCTCCGGCGACCTCTGCAGTGCGGCCCCAAAAAGTGACATCCACGAACGTCGCTTCTTCCCGCTTTTCCCCGCTGTCGGTCGTATAAACGCGATTGACAGCAACGCCAAGGTCGCAAACCGCGCTGCCTTTAGGCGTATAACGCACCTCTGGATCACGCGTAAGATTTCCGAGCAGGATGACTTTGTTAAAACTGGCCATATTCCGTTTATAGCGAAATTATTTTGCTTTCGCCAACTTTTTCGGCGGCTTCTCCTTCTTTTCGCGGAGACGCTGGTAATTCTGGCGATACACTTCCGGATCGAGCTTAAATTTCGAACGTAGTTTCGTAATGAGCTGGGGATCGGCATTGAAAACAAAGTTGACGTAAAATCCCGAATCGAGCGGCCCGGCCACGTAGGAAAACTCGCGTTTGTCCATTTTTTGCACCTGCTCGACCTGGGCACCCTCTTTTTGAAACTCAGATTCCAATCGATCGATAATTTCTTTGACGGTGTCTTCCTTCCCCTGCGTGTTGAGCACAAGGAGTGCTTCGTAACGGTTCTTCATGATTCTTCAGTTTTGTTGAAAGTGTTCATCGCGGAAACGAGGCCGTTGTCAATCGCGCATTTTACTGCTTCCACCGCACGATCGATTGTCGATCTGACGATCGGTTTTTCCTCCTCAAAAAAACGGCTCAAAACATAATCAGTAGAGCCTTCAAGTGGCGCCGCTCCAATACCGATGCGCAACCGCGGGATCTCTTCAGTGCCAAATTGCATGATGATGGATTCAAGGCCGTTGTGACCGCCCGGTCCGCCCCGGGCCCGCAACCGAAGTCGGCCAAGCGGCAAGGCCAGATCGTCAAGCACGACGAGAATTTCCTCTGGTATGATCTTGTAAAATTGGGCGATCGCGAAAAGTGGATAGCCGCTACGATTCATGAAACTCAGTGGTTTCACCAAGAGCGCATCACCGGATTTCGCCGACAACGCATCCCACTTTGTCGATCTTTCCCATGTCGATCCAAACTGCGCCGCAAGTTGATCGACGACCATAAAGCCGATGTTGTGACGCGTGGCCGCGTATTCCGGGCCCGGATTTCCGAGACCGACAATCAGGCGAATCTGTGGAGTCCTTTCTTCCACATCCGCTCAATCGCAAATCGATAATCGAAGATCCAAAGCTTGTCCTGAGCGAGCGAAGCGAGGCGAATGGATGGATTACTTCTTTTGCTCTTTTTCTTTTGGAGCTTTTTCCTTTGCCGCCGGCGTGGCGCTGGCCGCAGCTTCGCCCTCTTCTTTCTTCTCGCCGATAACCTCCGGTCCGGCGGCAGCGGCTTCCGCCTCAGCGGCGGCCGGTTCCTCTTCAACGGTTGGGGCAAGGACCGAAAATGCGGTTAGATCGGCCTGCACCTTGCTCGTGACTCCAGATGGCAATTGAATCTCACGGACGTGAACGGAGTCGCCGATGTTCAACTGCGATACATCGACGGTAATCCGATCCGGCAGATCGCGCGGCAGACATTCAATTGCCATTACGCGCAAGCTCTGCTCGAGCAATCCGCCAAAATTCTTGACGCCATTGGGCGTGCCGATCGGTTCGAGAGGAACTTCAGCTTGAATTTTCTCGTCCATTGAGATGGCGTGAAAATCGACATGAAGAATGTCGCCGCCCACGGGCGAGTGTTGCACTTCCTGCACCAGCGCGGTGCGACTCGACTTTTCACCAGCGATCTCAAGCTCGACCAGAATATTTTCTCCTGAGGCGTGGCTCATCATCGCATTGATGTCCCGGCCAGCGACTTGCAACGGTAGCGGTTTGTCTTTGCCACCATAAATGATCGCCGGAATAACTCCGCGGGCTTTTAGTTTGCGCACGGCAGAACGTCCCACATTCGTCCGCGGTTCCGCTTTTAACTTAACTTGTTTTGCCATTTGTTTCGTTCTCGATGTTGAACAGCGACGAAACGGATTCGTCATTGTGAATCCGCTTCATGCCTTCCCCGAGAAGCTCGGAGATGCATAACACCGTGGTCTTAAACCCTTCCACGGCACGCACAGGCGTGCTGTTGGTCGTTACTAATTCCGCGATTTTCGATTTTTGCAAACGCTTGATAGCCATATCGACGAGAACCGCGTGGGAAACCCCCGCGTAAATTTTTAGCGCGCCCCGTTTTTTCAGAAGCTCAGCCGCCGACGTCAACGTGCCCGCCGTTTCGGTAAGATCGTCGACCAGAAGCACATCGCGGCCTTCCACTTCGCCGATCAGGTACAGTGCCTCAGTCTCTGTGGCGCTGCGGCGTTCCTTCGCGACGATTGCGAGATTTGCACCCAGCGCGTCTGCATAGGCCGAGGCCATTTTTAGTCCACCGAGATCTGGGGAAACTACCACCGTTTTCCCTCTGAGTTCTTGTCGCAAATATTTAATTAATACCGGGAGCGAATAGAGGTGATCCACCGGAATGTCGAAAAATCCCTGCACTTGCTGCGCGTGCAAATCCATCGTGAGCACCCGGGTTACGCCAGCCGCGTCGAGCAAATTGGCAACCAGTTTGGCCGTAATCGGCACCCGCGGTTGGTCTTTGCGATCCTGACGTGCATAGCCAAAGAATGGAATGACCGCTGTGATCCGATCCGCGCTGGCGCGCCTCGCCGCGTCAACCATGATGAGCAGTTCCATCAAATGCTGATTGGTCGGCGGACAGGTCGGCTGAATGATGAAAACATCATGGCCTCGAATGTTTTCCTCGATCCTAACGTAAGTCTCACCATCGGGGAACGAGCTGATTGTCGCCTGACCGAGTGGAACACCAATGTATTTACAAATGCGCTCGGCTAGTTCGCGGTTGGCAGAACCGCTGAAAACTTTCAATTCTGGCTGAAGCGCAAACATGGAGCGGTTAACTTAGGCGTGCAGAAATGACCTTGGCAATCTTCAAAACTTGCTAACCGGCATTTCTTTCGCGAATAATGTAAGACCCGAAGTTTTAGATGAACGCCGACGTCATTCGAACAGAACGTCCTGCCACGAATTCAAAATTATTCGCGCACACGCGCTGGGACGCCATCCCGGCGCTGGCGAGTCTTTTTCATCTCGCTTATTTCCTGGGCCTGTTTTTCCTCTACCCGCATACACCGCTCTGGGTGATGCTGATCCTCGGATTTCTTTATTCGTTGATGGTCAACGCAAACATCAACGGCGTGGGCCACAACTTCATTCACAACCCCTTCTTCCGCTCCGAATTGCTCAATCGCCTGTTCGGAGTCCTTCAATCGGTCGCGTGTTGCTTTTCGCAAACGTATTACGACGCCGTTCACATGCAGCATCACAAGGGTAATGCCGACCGGCCGGATGAAAATGGCGAGACGATTGATTGGATCTCCATTTACAAACACGGGCACGATGGTGAACCGGAAAATCCGTGGAGCTACGTCTTCCTCAGTTTCTTCCGCGATGATATCGGTGCGATCCGCAGGGAATTGTGCAAGCGCGGCCGCCGCGAACTGATGTGGGGAAACATCGAGCTAGCGGCGTTCGCGAGCGTCCTGTTCGTGATGTTTCTGTTCAACTGGCGCTATGTGATCTTCTATTTCCTGCCTTTCTTCTATCTCGGCCACTGTTTTAGTTACCTGAACGGCTATTACCGTCACTTTGGCGGCAACCCCGACAAGCCCGTTGCCTGGGGCGTGAGCAGCTACGGAAAGATCTATAACTGGCTGTTTTTCTACAATGGTTACCACGCCGAACATCATTTCCGGCCCAAAGTGCATTGGACCAAGATGGAAAAGTTCCGTCAGCAGATCACAGAATTGCAAAAACGGGAGGGAACCCGCGTGATCAAGCACGCGCACATGCTCGGCTTCCTCGATCCGGACCTGCCAAAGTGTGGCGAACCCGCGGCTGCTGTGGAAGGCGCCGCGGAGCCTGTCCTGAGCGAAGTCGAAGGATCGGCCCCTTAGAGTGTCGCAGGTCTTCGACCTACGAACCGAAACAATGCAAGCTGGACGCTTGCGCTACATTAATTTGAGAAACTCGCGCGCAGCTTCTCTTTCTTTGCCTCGCAATCTTGCCGCAAACGGCGAACATCCGAGGCAAGCTGCTTCTCGAGTAACTCCGCTTCCTCCAACTTTCCAGCGCTTTGTGCTTTGCGAATTTGATCTTTCAAAAAAACTTCTTTTTCGGCGATCTTGGCCCGGTAAGTTGAATCAACTTTCGCGATTTCTTTTTTCTGATCCTCGGAAAGCGAAATCGAGGGCGATACTTTCTCCAGTCGCTCCATCGCAAGTTCGTAGGCTGATTTCATCTTCAATCTTTTATAATTGTTCGTGCTCCAAAACGGCGCCCCGGCGGCGTTGCTCGCGAAACCTTTCGGGGTCGCCTCCTCATCAATCTCCCGTTCGTAGTCGAATGTAAAAAACGTCGCGGATTGCGTTCGTGAAATCAATTCCTAAGTTAGTTTTGACATGCATTCATCAATTCAACTCCTCAGCCTGGACTTTGACGGCACGCTCGTTTCGCGCGCTGGCGAACCGGTTCTCGATATGCAATGCATGGAATTGATTCGCGACCTGCAAGACGCCGGCGCGATCTGGGCAATCAATACCGGTCGCTCCGTCGATCTGCTCGAATCCGGCCTGGCCGATTTCTCATTTCCGATCCGTCCGGATTTCATCCTCACGAACGAGCGCGACGTCTTTCGTCCCGGCCAGGACGGAAATAAATGGGAAGCATTCGGCGACTGGAACGAGCGCTGTGCGCGCGAACACCGCGAGCTTTTTAGCTCCGCCTCATCGGTGCTTGCGGAAGTTATTGATTTCGTGAATCAGCGCACGAAAGCGCGCGTTCTTTACAACGAGGAACATCCCGAGGGTCTGATCGCCAATAGCGAGGAAGAGATGGACCTGGTTACGAAGTTTATCGAGCAAGCGCGAGCCAGGCACCCGAAGTTCGACTATCAACGAAACACGGTTTATTTGCGCTTTTGCCATGCCGATTACCACAAAGGCGCGGCGCTCGCTGAACTCGCGCGTTTGATCGAAGTCCCGCGCGAAAACATCTTCGCGGCGGGCGATCATCACAATGACATCTCGATGTTGGATGGTCAGTTCGCTGGATTTCCCGCTTGCCCTGCGAACGCGATCTCCGAAGTCAAAGATGCCGTGCGCGCTGCGGGTGGTTACATCGCGCAAAATGAATACGGCGCCGGTGTTCACGAAGCACTCGCCTACTTCCTTAACGGAAGTCGTTAAAGCGGTGAATGGGGGACGTGACGTCCAATCCCCTCCCCTTCAATTCTTTAACGCTTCAACTCTTTAACGTCAGCGACAGCCAGCGCGAGAGGCGCATCGGCTTTGATCTTTCCGGCGAAGCGGTTGGTCATGTAGGTCAAGAGAAGCACCCAAAACGAAAGCGACAGCCCGAACAGTGGGAACTGGAGGGCCAACGGCAACGAATAGATGATTCCCATGAGTGGGATCCAGACCGCCCAAGTCGCGAGCAACGTCGGCAGAATTTTGTCTCGATAATGGGCCGCCGTGAACAGCTGCCGTAATGGGGCCAGTGAAATTCCATTATTCTTCCATTCATAAGTTAGGACTCCGAACGGCGCGGCGAAAAACGGATTATAACCAAATTGATCGACGCAAATTTTCGCGGCGACCACCGGCAATGTCACAACATCACCGAACCAGGCGGCTTCGCTTCGATACAACAGATCAACAAGTGTCCCATCGAATCCCCAAACCGGGATCGTAAAGAGCAAATTGCGTAGATTTCGCCGACTTGGCCGTCCGCGTTGAAAGAAAAAAATCAAGAACAGCTCTGGAATGAGCGCACCAGCTGTAATGGAAGCGATAATTACAAAGAGGAGTCCATGTGTACGCTTGAATTCGGCAAATTGAGATAGGGCCGCGGATGCCGTGTGGTTTGTATAATAGGCGAGCAGCAGCGCGAGCATGAACGCTTGAATAATCAAGGCCGGGATCGCGTTCGCCCGGGCAGCTTCCCAACCGAGAGTGAACGGCGTGCGCGTTTTCTGCATCGCCGCTGATACTTCTCTGCGTCATTGGGCGATCAAGCAGAATCTCACAGTTGACCGAAACAACCGATCGCGATACAAAATTTCCGGGTCGCGATCGCCGGATTACCAGTGAACGCTCGCGCTCGACCCGGGGGCCCCGGGAGTAAGAGCTCCTTCGTCGGAAACTCTTTCGCCTGGAACAGTAGCGCCTGATTGCGAACTGGACTCTTCCGTTATCGCTTCGTCGTGGGAGGCACAGGCAGGAATCAGAAATGTGATTGCCAAAGCCAAAGCACCGGAAATTGCCAAACGTTTCACGTCAGAAAGTTAACCGCGAATTAAGTTATCTCTAGCACGAAATTGATCCGTGTAACTATGGCGGTTGCCTGGCTAATTTGCTGTGGCTTCGCCGACTCGGTAACTTTAATCGTGACGAATGCGGTACATGACATCAAGTCTTTGCAATTGGAAGAGCTGGGCGAGAAGCTTCGCGAGTTAGGCGAGCCAAGTTATCGCAGCAGGCAGATCGCGGATTGGCTTTACAAGAAACGAGTCGAATCATTTGAGGAGATGACCGATCTCCCGCACGAACTGCGCGGGCGGTTGGCAAATCTCTTTGGCTTCGATCGCCTGGAAGTGGTTCGGGTTCTCGGTTCGCGGGACACGACGCGAAAATTTCTCTTTCGTTTAGCTGATGGAAATCTGATCGAATCCGTTTTGATCCCAGCCTCGCCAGCATTGTACGGACAAAAATCGGATCGCCGCACAATTTGCATCTCGACCCAGGTCGGTTGCGCTTACGGATGCAAATTTTGTGCAAGCGGTCTAGAAGGATTCTCTCGCAATCTGCGAGCAAACGAAATTATCGATCAAATCATCACGGTTGAGCACGAAAGCGGCGACAAGATCGACAACATTGTTTTCATGGGAATGGGCGAACCGCTCGCCAACTTTGATAATGTGTTGCGCGCGATTCGGATCATCAACGCGCCGTGGGGTCTCGGCATCGGCGCCCGGCGGCTCACTGTTTCAACCAGCGGTCTTGCACCGAAAATTCGAAAACTGGCCGATGAATCGCTGCAAATTCGTCTCGCTGTCTCCTTGCACGGCGCCACGGACAAAGTGCGCGACCGGATCATGCCGATCAATCGTCGCTACAACCTCGACACGTTGCTTTCGGCTTGCGACTATTACGCCGCGCGCAAGAAACAGCAGCTCACTTTTGAATACATTCTGATCGCTGGAGTCAATGACGCCGATGACCAGGCGAACCTTCTTGCACAGCACGCTCGACGACTCTCGGCAAAAGTGAATTTGATTCCGTACAACACAGTCGAGAGTCTCGAATGGTCCCGGCCGTCGCGCAATCGACAGGAAAAGTTTTTGTCCATCTTACGCGCGCGAGAAGTCGCCGCGACGTTGCGCACGGAGAAGGGACACGATATCGACGCCGCGTGCGGGCAACTGCGATTACAAACTAGTCGGAAGCAGCGACGGCGGGGGGTCACCGCTTAGCCGTTGTCACGCAAAAGTGCCGAGGGCGTCGTGCACGCCCGCGATCGCCATGCCGCCTTCGCCGACAGCAGCGGCGCAGCGTTTAACGGAGCCGGAGCGCACATCGCCTGCGGCGAAAATACCGGGCAGGCTGGTCTCGAGCGGCCCGGGCACGCGCGCGCTCGCGTTCCACGCCAACGCATTGGCAATTGCGGGTCCGGTTTTGATGAAGCCTTTTTCGTCGCGTTCAATCTGGGGGGGGAGCCAATCTGTGCATGGCTTGGCACCGATCATAGAAAAAATGGCTGGCGTTTCCACGACCCGCCGCTCGCACGTTTCGGTATTCTCCAGCTCGACTGCCTCAAGCATTTTGCTGCCTGTCATTTTCCGAATCTCAGTGTGGCGCAGGAGCTCGATGTTTTCGCGCGTCTGCACACGCCGCGAGAGATAGCTCGACATGCTCTTCGAAAGATCGTCGCCCCGGATCACTAGCAACACCTTAGTCGCGCCTTCGGAGAGAAACATGGCGGCTTGTCCCGCCGAATTGCCGCCGCCTGCGACAATCACTGTCGCGCCGCGGCAGAGCTGCCCTTCGAGGGCGGTTGCGGCATAATAAAGGCCCGAGCCCTCGAACTCCTCGCGCCCCTCGGCATTCAATCGTCGGTAATCTGCGCCCGTCGCGATGAGGACGCATTTTGCCCGCAAGGTGGCGGTGCAACCTTCGATTTGCAGGCTCGCGCGATATTCTTCCGCATCGTGATAATTGAGCGAGAGCGCCTGCGCCGGCGTGGAAAATTTCGCGCCGAATCGGTACGCCTGAAGCTGCGCGCGATAGGTCAAGTCGCCGCCGCTGATTCCGGTGGGGAACCCGAAAAAGTTTTCGATCCAGGAAGAGGAGCCGGCCTGCCCTCCGGGCGCGTAGCTTTCCAAGACGACGGTTTTCAACCCTTCCGACGCCGCATAAACCGCTGCGGCAAGACCGGCTGGACCAGCGCCGACGATCGTTAGGTCGCAGGTGATTTCGCTTTCGTCCTCGTGCGCCAGCGGGCGAAGCAAACCGGCCACTTGCGCAACTTCGCGCAGCGATGGGCGGCGCAGTGGAGCGCCAGTGGCAGTGACGAGCGTCGGTAAATCGCGACTCGTTAGGTGCAGCCGCTGGCAAAGCGCCTGGCCCTGCTCGGTTTCAAATTCGATCAGCCGATGCGGAATGCGATTCTTGTCGAGAAAATCGTGGAGCTGATGGCCCTCACGCGCATCCCGCAGCGCGATAATGCGCAGCCCGGCGAACTCGCGGTCTCGCATGAGCCGCCTCCGCCGCATGATCAAAGCCTTCACAATCGGACCACCCAAACCGGGTAACTCAGCGAGCGCGCGTCGGATCTCAGCCGCCGGGACTTCCAGAACTTCGGCCTCTTTAGACTTCACGCGCGCAGTGGCTAGCGCAGAGGTGCCTTGCAACATCGCAACGTCACCGATGAAGTCGCGCTCCCTGGCGGTGGCGAGAATTTGCTCGGTGCCATCCCGCGCTTCGAAGACTTCGATTTCGCCGCGCAGGATAACGGTCAGCCCGAGACCGCGCTGCCCTGCTTTGAAGATGAACTCGCCATGCGGCAGCGTTCGGCGCTTTCCGAGTGGCTCAAGCAGCGCGAGCTGCCGATCGTCGAGTTTCCTAAAGGCAATGCTCTCCGTATCGCGGTAAAACTGCTCGTCATCCTTATCTTCTTCAGTCATGAAATCGATTGGGTGGGCAAATCCTGGAGCGGTTCGGCGCTCACGGGGTAGTTTACCCGAAAATCTAGGACTCGGTCAAAGACGACCGCGAAACGATCCTTGCTGAATGGCGAAAAACTTTTGCGTGCGAACAGAAGCTGACGTTAAGTCGAACATGGCCGACTACGACGGCGAGTCCGAACAGATGTGGGACGAGTATGACTGGGAGCGTTTTCTCCAGCAACAGGATCATAAGACCGAGAAGTACATGCAATTGCTGGAAACGTATCTCGATGATCCGAGACGCGATGAGATTATCGCCCGCGAAATGGGCTGGACGCATTTGCTTGATGCAAAAGATTGGAGCGCGGAAGTCGACGCGCTCTTTGCTGCTGGCGACCCGGCCGAGGATGATGCCTTCGACGCTGATCAGACAGCGCCGGTGCCCGACACGTTTGAAGAGCACACGCTTTATCGAGCCGCTTTTGCGCTGACGATTTGGATCGATCAACTCTTCGATCAAGATCCTTCGCTTCAAAACGAACCACCGGTAGTGAAATTGGCTACGCACTCTGCACTGGCGAGCGCCAAGCTGGCGGCGGCCTTGAATGACGATGATATCGATGAAATCGGGATGACGATTGCTTACTTGAAGCGAGCGCTGAAGGCGATCACGATCTCGATGGACGCGGCGGCGCAACTTTTATCAGAAACGTTGATTACCGCCGCGCAGTATTCGGTGCTGCAACAGCGGCTCTTCCAAGTGCGAGACGGCATCATTACCTTGATGGGTGAATATCGCGGCGAGTGGCGACGCCGTTTCGGCTCCGAGGGCTTTCGGAGTTGAATGAAATAGGGCCGGTTCCGTCCAATCATGCAAACGGAAGCGACTCTGGCTCAGGCCGATGTGTCGGAATTGGACCTGGTGAAACGATGCCAGGCCGGTGATACCGAGGCATTCGACGAGCTGGTAACTCGTTACCGCACACGAGTATTCAGCATGATTTATAACATGGTCCATAATGAGCAGGACGCCTGGGACCTGGCTCAAGACAGCTTCGTCAAAGCATGGAAGTCAATTAAACGCTTTCGCGGCCGCTCCTCGTTTTATACCTGGATTTACCGGATTGTGATGAACGTGTCGATCGATTGGCTGCGAAAAAAACAGGTGAAAGGAGCAGGTGCTGAGTTCGACGATGCGGTCCAATTACGGGAAATCGATCCCGCATCCAAGACGGTGCCGAAAGCGGATGCATTGCCCTATGAAACAATGGAGCGGACCGAAATCCGCGGACGCATCGAGAACGCAATTGCCCAGCTCTCGCCCGAGCATCGCGCCGTGATTTTGATGAAAGAAACTGAGGAGATGCAATATCACGAGATTGCAGAAACGCTCGGGTGCTCGATCGGCACAGTGATGTCGCGTCTGTTCTATGCGCGCAAGAAACTACAAAATCTGCTGAAAGACGTTTATGAAAACATTTGAAGAGAAATGGACGGCATGGCTTGACGGCGAGCTCAGCGCCAAGGAGCTGGCTGAGTTCGAAGCTTCGCTACCCGACAAAGCTGCTGCTGAATCTGAAAAGCGTAATGTAAAAAAGCTCGGCGCTCTTTTGCAACGCGAACTGGGGACGCATGCGTTGACGAATGAAGAGTTTTTCAGCCATCAACTCCGCGAGCGAATCGCACGCGAAAATGCCGAGCCCTCTCGAGAGCGCGACATTGCTCTTTCCACCTGGTGGACAATTCGCCGTCTCTTCTGGACTGGGACCGCTTCGCTTGCCGTCTTTTTGATTTTCGCGGTCTTTGTTATGCGAGAGAAAAATCCGGCCGAACAGTCACAATATCTCTCGGAAATCCTGAACGCACGCGTTGATCCAGTCGTCAGCCCAAATGCAACCATCTCGATGTTCGAGGCGAAAGAGGATCGAGTAACAGTGCTCTGGACTGAGGGGTTGCAGTCGCTCCCGGCCGATTACGCAGCTAAGTAATTGTTCATGCTCCGCTCGATCCTGCTCTTCACCGCTCTTGTCGCGCTGGTGATGAACGCAGCGCCCGCATCGCGCGCGGCCGAAGCAGTTTGGAGCGGGCTGGTCATCGCGGAAAATGTCGCACAACCAGAGCCGATCCCGCCGGAATTGACTCGGATCGAACGGCCTCTGAAGCAACTTTTCGGTTACAACCAATTTCAGGTCATCGGCCAATCCAGCAAGACGCTCAAGACCGGTGAAGAAGATTGGCTCGCCGCCAGCAAATATTTCGCGCTTCACGTCGATGCGCGAGGCGAAAGCGAAGCCGGTTATGTTTTGAATCTGAAGCTATACAAGGAGAAAGAACTCCTACTGGAAACGGATACCAAATTAAGCAAGCGTAGTCCGCTCGTGATTAAAGGGCCGCAAGTGGGTGGCGGACAATTGCTTTTGGTCTTGGTCGTGCAGTAATTGGCAGGGCGGGAGCGTCCGCGAAAAGACGGATTCGCTGCGACGAACCGGGCACGCCGAAAATTTTGTCGGACGGCTTGGAGGTGCGTCTCTGCCTGTCATGTTTGCAGATGCAAAATTCCGTGTGTGCTGCTAGTGGTCGCACATGCGCTCGGTATTTTTTTTCCTTTGCCTGTTTTCTACTCTATTTGCCAACAGCATGAGTGCAGAAAAACCTTTCGCCTTTGCAACGACACCGGGAAAACTGCCGAAAGAGGTCGTCCCGACGGGATATTCCATTCGGATCGTTCCCGACATCGACAAGTTGACATTCAGTGGAACGGAAACGGTGAAGCTGAGCGCGCACAGCCCAGTTCATCGGCTTGTGTTGAATGCGCTCGAGCTCAAAATCACAGGCGCGTCTCTTGATGGCAAGGCATTGCTGGAGTCCGCAATTAGGATAGACGAGAAAACCGAGTTGCTCACCTTGGAGCTGCCCTCGCAACTTGCTGCCGGCGACCACACGCTCGCGCTCAGTTTCTCGGGAAAGATCAACCAGCAAGGCCAGGGCCTTTTTTACGCGCGCTACCAGGAACAAGGCAGCGGCACAAAAAAAATCATGCTCGGGACGCAATTCGAAGCGACCGATGCCCGCCGGTTGTTTCCTTGCTGGGACGAACCAGTTTTTCGCGCTCGTTTTCAATTGACGGCAGTTATTCCGGAAAACTGGTTCGCCGTTTCAAACATGCCGATCGAGAGCGAGAGAAAAATCGCGCGCGGAAAAGAGGTGCGCTTTGCCGCGACTCCATCGATGTCGAGTTATCTCAATGTTTTCGTCGCGGGCGAGCTGGATCTGATCGAATCGCAAAGTGGACCCACGCAGTTCCGCGTGATCACAACAAAAGGTAAAGCGGAAATGGGCCGCTACGCGCTCGAAGCCACGGCGCAAATTCTGAAATATTACAACGATTACTTCGGCGTGCCTTATCCGCTCCCGAAGCTGGATCAAATCGCTCTACCCGGCGGCTTTGGCGGCGCAATGGAAAATTGGGGCGGCATTACTTATTACGAGGCCGCGCTTTTGTTTGATCCGAAGAACTCATCTGCGGAGACCAAGCAAAATATCTACGAAGTGCTCGCGCACGAGATGGCGCATCAGTGGTTCGGGGATCTCGTAACGATGGCTTGGTGGGACAATCTCTGGCTCAACGAAGGGTTCGCTTCCTGGATGGGCACGAAATGCACAGCGCATTTCAATCCGCAGTGGGAGGTTTGGCTGCGCAGAAATTTGCCGCGCGATCCGACGCGGCGCGTCGGCATCACCAAGGAGCAGGCGATGGAAGGCGACGCAAGATCGACAACACATCCGATTCAGCAGCCGATCGCGACCGAAGCCGAAGCCAATAGTGCTTTCGACGACATCACGTACAAAAAAGGCCAGTCATTTCTTCGGATGCTCGAGAGCTTTCTCAGCCAAGATGTTTTCCGTGATGGAATTCGCCAATATATGGCGACGCATAAATTTTCGAACTCCACCACGGCGGATCTTTGGAATGCACTTTCGGAATCGTCGGGTCAACCGATCGCTGAAATCGCAGCAGGTTGGACCGAGCAACCGGGATTTCCCGTCGTGAAAGTCAAGCGAGGCGAAGGCGGCAAGGTCTCGCTTACGCAAGAACGCTTCACGATTAATTTCAGGAATGCGCCACCACTCGAATGGAAAATCCCGTTAACTTATTCGATCGACGTCGGGCAAGCTCCTGTCAGCGTACTGATGACCGGGAAAAGCGCGCATCTGCAGAATATTCCAGCCGATCGTGCCCTCAAATTGAATGTAAAAGGCGCAGGAAATTATCGCGTCGAATATGACGAGCCATCCTGGAACTTACTGCTCCGAACTCTGCCTCAGATGGGCGTTGAAGATCGTGTGGATCTCCTGAGCGACGCATGGGCGCTCGTCCAAGCCAACCGCGCGTCTGTCTCACGCTACTTCGAACTGGTCGATAAATTACCTTCGTCGACCGAGCTCGCCGAGCGTGAACAGATCATCAATGTCTTGGATTTTATTAACCGGCTGCTCATTGGCCGTCCAGAACGGGAAAAATTTCAGGCCTACGCGCGATCGATTTTGCGGCCGACCTTTGACGCGCTGGGCTGGGATCCGAAAGCCAGCGAACCAGCTACCGCCGGAAATTTGCGGGCGAGTTTAATCAACGCGCTGGGGGATTTGAACGATCAAGAAATTATCGCGGGCTGTCGCGAGCGTTTTAAAAGATATCTTACAAACCCGCAATCGCTCCAACCCGATCTTCGTCCGCCAGTTCTTGCGGTTGTCGGCCGTTACGCCGACGAAGCAACTTGGAACCAGCTTCACGAGCTTGGACTGAAGACGACGAGCACCGAGGAAAAACAAAATTACTACGACGCGCTGGCTGGCGCGATCGATCCCACGCTCGTGAAGAAAACACTGCCAATTGCGCTCACCGATGAGCTGCCAACAAGCCGCGCAATATTTCTTGTTTCGAGAGTAGCTCGTGAAAGCGATCATCCGGATATTGCGTGGGACTTTGCAAAGGCGAACATGAAAGCGTTGCTCACGAAGACCGACGCGCTCGGGGCAAACCGGTACGCGCCCAGTCTGTTCACCTTCTTCTCCGAGGATTCGCGTGCCAATGAACTAAAAGCTTACGGCAAAACTAATTTGCCTGCTGAGAGTGCAACCGAAGTGGCAAAAGCGGTGGACGAAATTCAGTTCCGGTCAGAATTCGAAAAACGCCTCGCAAGGCAATTAAGCGATTGGATCGATAGTCAGAGCAAGCGCAAGTAGGGAACGAGTTTATTTGCTCGATTGCTCGCCTTCCGGCGTAATCAGCAAGCGCATCGGTATCATGGAAGACTCGTGGAAGCCGTGGCGCCGGAAAAACTCTTGCGCCAGATTTTCCGGCCGATCAGTCAACAAAGTAATACGAAGGAAATTTTTCTGGCGCGCGAAATCGATCGCGTGTTCGAGCAGTTTTGAACCGTACCCATGACCCTGGTACTCTTTGTGGATCACCAGGTCCTCAAGTAGGATGACAAACCCGCCTTCGGCTGTGCTGATCGTAAAGAGCAAATTAATCATGCCCACGATGACCCCATCACGTCGCAGCACAAAAACACGGCCACGGCTGGGTTGTTCGAAAATAAGCCGTAGACCGCGAAGCTGTTTCTCTTTGTCCGGGCGAAAATCACTTTCTTGGGCAAACAGTTCGCCGAGCATCTCCGACAATTCGTCCAGGTCGGCCTCTGTCGCCGGTTCGATTACAACATTTGCGCTCACGGTTGGCGTCGATTATTCCAAAAATTGGAGGTTCTGGCAATCTGCGAATGAAGGACCAACAATGATGTCGCGGTGCTCGGTTGACAAGGCCGCACTCGCTCCTAGTGTAACCGCTCTCAAATCGCGCCGAAACTATTTTTCGGTTTTATGAAACGGACTTACCAACCATCGAAGCGAACACGCAAACGCCAGCACGGTTTTCGTGCGCGCATGAAAACGAAAGCGGGCCGCGCCACGCTGGCGCGCCGGCGGCAACGCGGGCGCAAACGTCTGCTCCCGAAAGGCGTCGAGCTACACTACGCCCGCCATACGCAGGCGTAATCTAGTCGATTTCAATCTTCGGAATTGCAGCTTGTCTGAGTCGACGGAAAATTCTTGCGGTGGCAAGCAATAGTGCGCTTTGGTCGAAAATCGGAAATCAGCAATCGTAACTCGTAAACTCAAAAACGCACCGTTAGCTCAATTGGCAGAGCAAGTGACTCTTAACCAAAGTCGGTGCGAAGCATATGATGCCGTGTTACCGAATAGGCTACCGAAGACAATGCTCGAGCTTGTACGC
>VBQB01000262.1 GCA_005887855.1 Verrucomicrobiota bacterium
GATTGCTTGATCGATGCCAAGCTCACCAACGGGAACAACGAGATTGTCCTGATTACGAAAGAAGGAATGAGCCTGCGCTTTCACGAGGAGCAGTTGCGCGACCAGGGCCGTAACACGGTGGGTGTATGGGGAATTCGGCCAGACAAGAAAGACCACGTGGTTGCAATCGCAATTGTCGATCCGGCCGCGATGTTACTAGTGGCGGGCGAGAATGGTATCGGCAAGCGAACGCCGTTCGATGATTATCGCCGCCAATCGCGCGGCGGCAAAGGCATCATCACGATGAAGACTGGCGAAAAAACCGGCGAGGTCGGCGGCGCGCTTACTGTCACTGATAACGATGAGCTAATGCTCATCACAACCAAAGGCCAAATGGTCCGGACCCGCGTGAAAGAGATTCGCATCGTCGGCAGAAACACCATGGGCGTGAAGCTAATGGATTTGCGCGGCGCAGAAAAGCTGCAGGCGATTGCGCCCGTCGTGAGTCAAGCGGAAGAGGAAGCGCAAACCGCAGAAGTGCCGGCTGAGAAGCCGTAGCTGGAGCCTTCAGACCGCGAATTCAAAAGCCGATCAGCCTTTCGTTCAAAAAGAAAAGGAACACTGCCTGAGCGTGTCCCTTTTCGAATCTGTAGTTGCGTTCCTTCGTCGTGTTAGTAGCCGGTGGTCGTGGTATGACGGGTTGTCGTCGAGCTGGCAGGTGCCGGCGCAGTTACGGCAGTCTCACGTGTCGTTGTTGTCGTGGTCACCGCTTCGGGTTCGCTCGCGCAGGAGACCAGCATCATGGCAAGCACTGAAAATACAGAAGTAAGAATGATCGGTTTTTTCATAGTGTGAATTGTTTCTTCAACAACAGTTCGTCGCAGGTTGCCCCAGCAGATGTATTAAAAAGCAAAATTCTCGCTGGGATGATCCCGAGGTTCAGCTTTCATGCCGGATCTAATCTTGTACTCGAGCGCGCTGTTTCTTTAGCTCGCTTCGCTTTCGCTTCGATTTCAGAATCCTTCGCTTCAACGCGGGAGGTCGCGGCGATTTTCTTCGTCGCGCTTTTTCCCGTTCCGCGATTTCAGCTGCGCGCCGTTTTTGTCGAGCCCCTTCAATTGCGAGAACCAATCGTTCTCGCGCGAGTTTGCGGTTGATTGCTTGCGAGCGCGAATCCTGCACAGTTACGCTGATTCCGCTCGGCCGATGACGCAACGTCACAGCGGTTGAAACCTTGTTTACATTTTGGCCGCCCGGCCCAGACGACCTCGCGAAGGTCTCCTCCAGATCAGTTTCGCGAATACCGAGCCGAGTCATTCTGCTTTCTATCGATCTTTCCATCGATAGTCAGCGGAGCATTCAAACTGGCGCAACATTTTTCGCTTTCCGAAATCCGCAGCCGGTGTTCCGAAATCGAAAGTGCCGATGGCCGGACTCGAACCGGCACGGGCCTTTAAAAGCCCAACGGATTTTAAGTCCGTTGCGTCTGCCATTTCGCCACATCGGCGTTCCGACCGTGATCTTAGCCACGTTTTATCCGCCGACCAATCGCGATTTTATGGGGTGGTTACAGGCGCGAAATCCGTTAAAAGCGATCTAATTGTCGGCACGGACGACGATTTCCCAAATGACTTAAGCGCGTCCTAACATCTATCGTTGCTCGGACCCGTCGTCGCCCAAGCTACGCTTGCGGCAAAGCCGTGTCTGCCTCGGGTTGTAGCGTTGGTCGCTTGGTTGCTTCGGCCCTGCGGAAAATCATCCACACGCCCGCCAGCACGAAGCACGCGCCAACAAGCGACCACAGAGAAAATTTTTCACCGCCAACGGCCCAGCCCAAGGCGACCGCGCCAGGTGGCGTTATGAGCGAGATTGTTTGCAGCCTTGTCACAGTCATCCGCGGCAACAGCCAGTAAAGAAGCAAGAACGCCAGTGCTGAGCCGATCACGGCGAGATAAAGCAAGCAAAAGATCGACAACGCGGTCCAGTGGAAGCGGAACGGATTTCCCTCCACGATAAAGCCGGTTACGAGTAAAGGCGCTGTCCCGAAAATCATTTGCCATGCCGCGATCATCGCCGGGGCCACTTGCAGCACGCGAGCTTTGAGCAACACGTTCGAGAATGCCGCACCCGCGGCGCCGAACACAATGCCGAGTCCGCCCCAAAATGCCATCACCCCATTGAAACCGAGAAGTCGCGCGCAGATTATTGCCACCCCGCCAAGCGCGAGCAACGAGCCGGTGAGTTTTTGCAGACGCATTGGTTCGTCGGGAAGCATCAGATGCGCGAATACCATCCCGAAGATCGGGATCGTCGCCTGCAGTACCGCCGCCAGGCCTGACGAAACGTGTAGCTCGCCCCAGAAAAGCAATCCGTAATTCACGGCGAACATCAAGACGCCGGTAAAAGCCAGCAGGACGTAATCAGAACGGCGCTGCGGCAATAAGCGTACCCGACCGACCGAGACCGCCAGGAGAACGATGACCGCGATCACGAAACGAATCCCAGCGTAGGAAATTGGCGGCAAATCGCGTAGCCCAATCTTGATAACGAGCCACGTTGAACTCCAGACAATACAAAGTGTCAGCCACGCCACCGGCACACCCCACCCGACTTTGGGCCGCCAATTACGTTTTGACCATGCGCCGTTGGTTTTCATTAGCGCGCGACAATCGCGTGTGGGCTGCCGTTCGTAAAGGCAGCTCGCGCACGCGAGAGAGCCCAGCTCACACCCGAAAAGGAAAATTATCGATCACGCAACGATTCCGCGGCGTTTACCGGCCTGTGGTTTGCTGATGCTCTCGTCCTAGCTCGGGCCGAATTTTTGCGCCTGGATCGCTTTGGCTACAGTTGAACGGACTTGCGATTGTATTCGCAAGCAGAATTTCTGCTCCCCGCGGTAGCGTGAATCGCGTGATTCGGGGGCAAAAATCCTGCCGCGCTAACTCGAGATCGTCGAGTGGAATTTGGGGATTGACTTGGCCGATCGAGAGAATCACTCTCGCGCCCTCATGAAAGATCTCGTTCGCCTCCTGCTCTGTCTGTCGCTGGCTGGTTTCACGATCGCGCGCGCTGCGAATCCGGGCAGCGCATTGATTGCCACCGCCAGGACGGCAATGGTGAAGGTTGCTCGGACTGATAAAGATCTTGATCCAAAAGAACCGAAGAATGAGTCCTTCGACGTGTCCGAGTCTGAAGAGGATGAAGTCGCTGGGGAGGAAGACACCGACGAAGAAGTCGCATCAGATGACGACGACAGTATGGAAGACGCCTCGGATGATGAGGGCGAGGACCTGAACGATGACGATGGTGGGGATGATGACGCCGGCGATGATGGAGGAGACGACGACGGCGATTAATTCGGATCGCTAGCCGATTCAAACGCACTCCAGAAGTCATGATTTTTTCGGTCTGACAACACACGTATTCGATCCTTCAAAAACTATGACGGCTTCAATCATTCATGTTTCGAAAAATCTGTTTCAGTTAACATCGGTCTTCCTAGCGCAGGTTGACTACACAACCGAGGGCAAGGCGCCTGGCCCAATTTTCTGGATCTGCTGGTCGGCGTTCGTCGTTTTGATGATCGCCGCGCTATGGAAAATATTCAGCAAAGCCGGGCAACCCGGCTGGGCCGCCATTATCCCAATCGTGAACACTTACTTCGTGTGCAAGGTCGCGGGCCGGCCGGGTTGTGTTCCGGTCGTGCTTCTATACACAATTCGACGAGCTTTTAGCTTCGCCGCTGCTTGCGGTGCTTTTGTTTGGATTGCTGCGGATGTGCGTCACGAATTAGGCGAACAAACGTGCTGTGCACGTTCTTGCGTGCAGCGACGAGGCGACGCCACTCGTGATCGATTGTTCTCGTGACTCGCAGCGCCGGACCGACTTGGTACTGGGGCCGTGCCCGACGCGGGCCCCGCTCAGCGATTGGTCGCGACGCAACCTTAGCCTTTCGAATGTCCGGGATCGCCCGCGGCGGTGGCGATGCATCTCCCAAATCGAAGTTGAACTCGGTCGTTTCCGCAAGAGCTGGTGCGACAAACGGCGTGGCGATGAGCGAAGCGCCGACAGCCTTCTCAGCCAGGTTGCCTGCCTGCTCAGCGAGCTCCCCCGCCTGCTGAGTTACCTTGCCCTGCTGGCACAAACCCAAAACAAGCGTAACGAGAGCAACCGCGGCTTGCTCGACACGAGAGCACAGGGAGCGCACGACATACCAAACACTAGAAGCCTTCTCCAGCAGCCAACTCTGGAATTGAGCAGCGGCGGTGCTTACAGGCAATAAGAGCACCGAAGGAAACTTGAAAATCGTCGTCGTCGATGAACGACGGTTTCCGCTCTGCCGACTGCGCGCGTGTGTGTGTGCCGCCGGCTGAGACGCGAAGAGTTGCTCAGCGATAACGGCGCCGGTCTTGAGCATGATTTTCAGATCGAGCAGGATCGACATGTGCTTGAGATAGAACAGATCCATCCAGATCATCTCGTTGAACGTCGTTTTGTTTTTGCCGTTTACCTGCCAGTATCCGGTCAAGCCCGGCAGACCGTTTACGCGTTCCCGTTGCCACGGCTCATAATGGGCAAATTCATTTGGCGTGCAGGGCCGCGGACCGACCAGACTCATCTCACCGCGAAGTACGTTGAAAATTTGGGGCAACTCATCCAGCCCGCTCGCACGCAGAATTCGCCCGAAAGGTGCCAGGCGTGGGTCGCCGTAAGCATCCAGCTTCGTCATCGGACAATCGACCCGCATCAATTCTTCAAAATGGCGCTCGTGAACTTGTGTCTCCGCGCTCAGCTTCATTGTTCGGAACTTCCAGATGAAAAAATGTCTTCCGCCAAAGCCGACGCGTTCCTGCCGATAGAAA
>VBQB01000263.1 GCA_005887855.1 Verrucomicrobiota bacterium
GCACAATCTGCCGCATGGTTTCGTGCACCGCGGCAGTGTTTTCGATCTCGCCGGGCAACAAGATGTCAGTGAACCAATTGTCGTTCGCGATGAGCGCGACGCGCACAAACGTCGCCGCGCGCACGCCCGGCAGATTGTCCAGCCGCGTCAAGAGTTGCTGATAGAACTGCAACAGCCGTTCGTCTTTGTACCCACTCTGCTCCGGCTGCAAGGTGAAGACCAGAAGGTTCCCTTGATTGAAGCCGAGGTTGACGCGTTGCAGATTGTAAAGCGTGCGGATGAACAAACCCGCGCCGACTAATAACAGGAGTGAGAGTGCCACCTGCACGACAATCAGCCCTTTGCTCAAGCGGGACACGACTCCCGTTGTGCGGCGGCTCTGTTTGAGCGAAGTCGCCAAATCCAAGCTCGTCGAGCGCCAGGCGGGCGCCAGACCGAACAGTGCGCCAGTCAGTAGCGAGACTGTGATAGTAAAGACCAGCACCCTCCACTTCAGACTGAGGTCAACGCCGGTTGGCAGGAATCTCGGGCCTCGGTCGGTCAGGGCCACCAGCGCGCTCTTACCCCAGAAAGCGAAGAGCACGCCGACCGCGCCGCCCAACGCGGCGAGCAACACGCTTTCAGTCAGCAGTTGTCGCACCAGACGCCAGCGACCGGCGCCGACCGCGAGTCGCGTCGTGATCTCCGCGCTGCGCAAGGCGGATCGCGCCAGCAACAGGTTCGCCACGTTGGCGCACGCAATCAGCAGCACGAGCGCCACGACGATGAACAACCCGTAGATCGTGGTTGAATACTCTCTGCGCATGTCGAGCATCCCACGGCTGCCGGATTCCACCAGCAGGCGCGGGTAATCTTTCGGCTCGATTTGGGCCGGTTGATTCGCTTTTCGCGGTGGCGGCATGACTTCGAACGCGGCCGCCTGGAATGTGCCGTTCAAGCTGTCGCGCGCCTGTTCGTAGGTCGCGCCCGGTTTGAGCCGTCCCATCAAATTCAGCCACCAGACGCCAGGTTCGTTCGCGGTGCCCAGGTTGCTATTCTCACCCAGCAGCAACGGCTCGGAGGCAAGCGGGACGGTGACGTCGGGGTGATAATCCACTTGCAACGTGCCGGTGAAGGCGGGCGGCATCACGCCGATGACGGTGAATGATTGCTTGTTGAGTTTCAGCGGCTGGCCGATGATCGCCGGATTGGCGCCGAACCGTTCCTGCCAAAACTGATGGCTGAGCACGACCACTGGCGCGGCGCCGGGCTTGTCATCTTCGTCAGTGATTCCGCGTCCCATGGCCGGTTGCACTGCGACCCCAGCGTAATAGCCACCGGACACGGCTTGCCCCTTGATGATCTCTGCCTGCTGGTCCACCACTGCCGTCAATTCACGAATCGGAGCGAAGGCAAAGAAATCACTGAGCGGACTGTCAGGCTCAGCGACGCGTGCCTGGCGCATCTTTTCAAAGACCTCGGCGCGAAACAGCGAAAGCCCCTTTGTGCCTAGCGGCGCGGGCACGTTCGAGGTGCCGCTCATACCATTAACCCTGAACGGGCGTCCAGCTTGCCATTCAAACAGCACTAGCCGCTCTGGCTCTTTAACCGGCAAGGTTTTGAGCAGCACAGCATCCACCACGCTGAAAATGGCCGTGTTTGCACCGATGCCCAACGCCAGTGAAAGCACTGCGACGGTCGTGAAGCCTTTGTGCTTGAGCAGCATCCGCCAGCCGTAACGTAAGTCATGCCAAAAAGAGTTCATGAGCTACACTCCAACTCTGTTCTTCAGTCTTTTTCTTTCGCCCTTAATCCGCTTCGCTTTTGTGATTCTGTCTACTCGTACCGCAGCGCCACCAACGGATCGACTTTCGTCGCGCGCCGCGCCGGGATGTAACAAGCGAGCAAAGCGACGCCGAACAAGCTGAGCGAGACAGTGACGAAGCTCACGAAGTCGGTTGGTTTCACCCCAAATAGGAAGCTCGTCATCAACCGAGTTAAAGCCAACGACGCAACCAGGCCAATCGTCACGCCGAGCAGAGCCAAAGCGAGCCCTTGCTTGAGCACCAGCGTGGTTACATCGCTTGTACCCGCGCCGAGCGCGATACGAATGCCGAACTCGTTCGTGCGTTGCCCAACGGAATAAGAGATAACGCCGTAAATTCCCACTGCCGCTAGCAGGAGACCCAGGCCCGCGAATAGACCAACCAGCAACATGTTGAATCGCTGCGGCGCTACCGATCCAGCCACTACCTGGTCCATGGGACGAATGTGGGACAAAGCCAGCGTGGGATCCAGCGCCGCTATTTCACGCTTCATTGCCGCGCTCAGGCCCAGCGGCGCCACCGTCGTGCGCACGGTGAAGTAAGCCGAAACATATCTTCGGACCACTGCCATCATCTTGTCCGAGACTTGCGGGATCGGAACAAAGACCATCGGCGGCGCATCTCTATCCAGACCTTGTTGCTTTACATCGGATACCATTCCGATGATTTGGCGTGGGGCCTCGCCCAGGCCACGACTTACAACCAATTGGTGCGCGAATGGATTGGGATTATTCACGAAACGACGCGCGAAGGCCTCGTTGATAATCACCACGGGTGGCCCACCCGGGCCGTCGGCTGGGGTGAAATCGCGGCCTTGCTGCAGCGTAATCTTCATCACGCGAAAGTATTCGGGTGTGACCATGCGAAACTGTGCGGTCATGATGGTGTCGGGATGATCCGGAAAAACCACCGGCATATTGAATTGCGCAACCAGAGGCAGAACATTGGTAACAGCGGCTTTTTCTACACCGGGTATTCTGTTGATGCGCTCCAACGCGTCTTGATAGAAAGCAGCTACCTGATTGGTGCTCTTATACTTCTCACCTTTCAAGTCAACTTGAAACGTCAGCACGTTCGTGGCATCAAAGCCGGGCGTCACGCCGCGCAAATTGTTGAAGGTGCGAACTAGCAACATCGCTCCCACCAGTAGTACCAGCGACAAGGCGACTTCGACGACGACCAGCGTGCTGCGCAAGCGCCCGCGAGCGCCGCCGCCCCGGCGAGCGCTCTCTTTGAGCGCAGCATTCACGTTTATTCTCCGGGCCTGAAACGCAGGAGCAAGCCCGAACAAGAATCCCGTAGCTATCGCCGCGCTAAAAGCGAACAGCAACACGCGCCAATCGAAGTTGACTTCATTTGCGCGAGCGATGAATCCCTCAGGCACCGACGCCATGAGTACTTGCGTTCCCCAAAAGGCGAGCAACACGCCGGCCGCGCCTCCGACGAGCGCCAGCAAAACGCCTTCGGTCATTAGCTGCCGAATTATTCGCAGCCTGCTCGCGCCCAATGCCTGGCGCACCGCGATCTCTTTCTCGCGCGCCGCCGCCCGCGTCAACTGCAAATTGGCAACGTTCGCGCAGGCAATCAAAAGTAGAAATCCCACAGCGCCCAACAGGATCCAAAGCAACTGCTTTACGTTACTGGTGAACAAATCCTGATATGGCTCGAGGCCCACGCTTTCGTTCTTGCTCATCTCCTTTGGATAGAGTTCGCGATACTTGTCCGCGATTGACTTTAATTCCGACAGTGCCTGCGCCGGCGTGACTCCATCTTTGAGCCGGCCAAAGACGGTGGCGTTCGGATTAGGATCGCCATTTAAGGAAGGACGCATCGGGGTAAAGAGATTGCTCTCCAAAGTGAAGTGAAACTGCGGCGGCATTACACCCACAACCGTGACGGTCTGGCCGTTGAGCAAGATGGTTCTGCCAAGCAAACCCGCGTCGGCGCCAAAACTGCGCCGCCACAAACCGTCACTCAAAATGGCCACCGGCTCGCTGCCGGGTGTATCGTCCTCTTTGGTGAACGCGCGGCCCAGCGCCGGATACACTTTGAGCACACGAAAGAATTCGCTGGAAACGCGCAAGCCATCTACATATTCGGCTTCACTGCCGCCGGCCAGATTGCCCCCTGCCCCAAAGCCTTCATAGGCCGCCATCGTTTCGAAAGACTCGCTCTGCTCGCGCCAGAAAAGGAACTTCGGCTCGCCGGCCGCAGCCAGGCCACTGGGATATTGTTGCCCAATGCGCATGAGCCTTTCGGCCGCGGGATACGGAAGGGGGCGTAGCAATACCGCATTGACGACACTGAAGATGGCAGTGGTGGCGCCGATGCCCAGCCCGAGCGTCATTATTGCGATCACGGTGAAACCTGGTCGCTGCCAAAGGGTCCTTAGTCCATAGCGAATGTCTTTGAGAAATGTCTCCATGGTTACATCTCCAATTGTCGGTTTCCGATTGCTAATTGCCGATCGCGGGGCGCTTTGTTCTTACCTCCTTTGTGTCTGCTCGGTTGCAGTTGGACTCATGCGATTCGCGAAACTCAAAGCACAAAGCTCCAGGTACAAAACTCTCTACTCATACCTCAGCGCCACCAACGGATCGACTTTTGTCGCCCGCCGCGCCGGAATATAACAAGCCATGAG
>VBQB01000264.1 GCA_005887855.1 Verrucomicrobiota bacterium
TACACTCATCAACGCCGGGCCGGTGATGATACCGCTCTTTCTCCTGTCGATCTTTTCCGTCATGCTCGTGATTGTTTATCTCATGACGATCCGGCGCGGCGCCGTGGTCTCGAGCGGTTACATGGCTACCGCCGACGCACTTTTGCGCAAACGCGATTATCTTGGCTTGCTCGCCGTTTCTAATCGGCACGGCGAGGCCATTGCGCGGGTCGTGCAAAAAATGCTCGATTTCACCACCAAGAACCCCAATGCAGATTTTCAGCATGTCCGTGAGATCGCCGAGACAGAAGGAACACGAGTCGCAGCTAGTCTGAATAATCGTGTTATTTATCTTGCCGATATCGGAATGATCGCCCCATTGCTCGGCTTACTCGGCACGGTCTTCGGAATTATCCATTCGTTCGGCGCACTCGGATCCGATATTGGATCAGCTCGCTATGTGGCGTTGTCACGCGGGATCAGTCAAGCGCTGGTCAATACAGCCGCCGGGCTGGCCATCGGCATTCCGGCAATGATGTTCTACGCTTTTTTCCGGGGCAGAGCGCAAAAGTTGATCTCAGAATTGGAGGCTGCTTCGACCCATGTTTTGGCTTTGCTTTCTTTGCACTACGGCAAGCGGACTGAACGAACGCCCGTGCTGATCGAGGACGAACTTTAAGCTGCCAATCGTACTAGCAAGCCGCAAGATCGACATCCTCTCTTTGGTCATATGAATCTGCGTGGTCACGCGCCTCTGCATCATCCCGGTATTCAACTGGCGCCGCTGGTCGATGTCCTATTGCTGTTATTGATTTTTTTCCTGTTGACGTGGAACGCCGCTCGTACGGAGAACGAACTGGACGTCAAGGTGCCAAAGGCTTCGGCCGCAAAGGAGAAAACTGCGCCGATTGGAGATGTCGTTGTGAATGTGAAAGCGGACGGGAACGTTGTCGTGAATCGCCGCACCCTCAGCGGTGCTGAACTGAGCGAATTGCTCAAAAGCCTGGTTCAACTCAACTCCGAGCAGGCCGTCGTAATCCGAGGCGACGAGGCCGGCGCCTACAAAAACATCATTGGAGTCTTAAACATTTGCAGCGAAGCCGGTATAACCAACGTGGCTTTCGCAACAGCGAAATGAAAACGGCCCGCAGCGCAGCCGGTCTTTTAGGACTGGCAATGCTGTTTTGTACTGTTGGGACTGCTTACACTCAATGGCCACCTGAAGTGCGTCGCGCTCAGCCTGTAGATGAGCCACCGGTTGCACGGGCTCTGCCTGTTGAGGAACCCCCAGTGCTAACCCCGAGCCAGTCAGCGGAGGATTTTTCTGAACCGGCAGCGCGTGACACCGAAGCGCCCGACCGCCGCCAACTCGACTACGCGAATGCGCTCTTCACTCGCAAGCTCTACGATCTTGCCGTCCCGGAATACCAAAAGTATCTGGATGATTATCCCGGACGTTCTGGCCGGGCGAACGCCTATTTTTCGCTCGGCGAATGCTATCGAAATCTCAATCGCTCGTCGAATGCTCGCACAAACTTCCAGAAAGTGTTGAATGATTACGGCGAAAGCGAATTTGCCGGCGCCGCCGCCTACGCCCTCGCCGAAATGGCTTTTATGCAGAAAGACTATGCTGCAGCGCTTTCGCTCTTTCAGCGTTCCGCCGCTAAATCAAAGGAGGCGGCCGTTGCGCTTTCCGCACACTATTTCCAAGCGCGCTGTCTCGAAATTCTAGGCCGCAAAGATGAAGCCTGCGGCATCTATCAGGAGGTGGCTGAGGCCCCGAATCCGAACCCGTATCGTGAGGATGCACGGCTGACTGCGGCACCGATTCTCATTGGCCGAGGAAGAAAAATCGATGCGTTGAAACAATACGAAGCTCTCTCAAGCGAAACGCAGAAGCCGGCTTTGAAAGCGGAGGCGGCCGTACGCGGCGGGATGCTCGCTCTCGATCTTGTGCAGGCGGACAAGGGCAAGATCGATAAGGCAATGGTGGATAAAGCAACAACTCTGTTGCAAAAGGGACGATCCTTGCCGGAAGCTGGAAAATTCCGGGCGATCGCGCAGGTTGGGTTGCACCGCCTGCAATACCAATCCGGCCAATACGAGCAGTTACTCGCTGATTACAAGAAAGAACGGGAGAAACTTCCGGAGGCCGCCCAGGCCGAAGTGATGTTGCTGGCGGCAAACAGCGAGCGGCAACTTGGTCACGCGAAGGAAGCTGAAGAATTGTATCGCCAGATCATCGCCAAATATCCGGATCGCGAGGAAGCGAAGGACGCGGCTTATCAACGGCTCATTAATGTTTATAACTCGGATCCGTCCGCACTGCTTGCGGAAGTGGAGGAGTTTCTCAAAACGGATCCAACAGGGGAACGGGCCGACCAGGCGAAGCTCTTAAAAGCGGAAGCGCTCTACAAACAGCAAAATTACGCGGAGGCGGTGCCTGTTTATGCGGAACTGCGTGCTTCTCAGCTCTCTTCCAAGTTGCGCGCGGAATCGGCTTATAAGCTTGGCCTATCTTACGTGCAGACGAAAAACGTTTCCGAAATCATCGAAGCGTTCACCTACTACGTGCAGACGTTTCCAGACAACCCGCAAGTGCCTGCCGCTTTGGCTCAGCGCGCATTGGCTTACGAGCAGGATAAAAACTATAACGCCGCGCTTTCCGACTTGAACCTGATTCTCACCAAGTATCCCAGCGCGCACGAGCGGGAAGCGGCCCTGCAATTGAAGGCGTTGATCCTCGGGCAACAGGAGAATGCAAAGGGCATGGTCGACACTTTTCGCCAACTCCTAAAAGAATTCCCCAAGAGTTCTGTCGCGGCCCAGGCGCAATATTATATCGGCAAAGCCGCATTTGAGGCGAAGGATTACAAGACGGCGATGGTTGCGCTGAACGCCGCCCGCCAACTCAATAAAGAGCAATACTATAATCTCGCCTCCCTCCGCCTCATTTTGTGTCAGTTTCATTTGAAAGCTCGCCCTGCTCTCACCAAGGAAGTGAACAACTTCATGGCCACGAGTCCGACTGTAAACGTGCCGGCAGAAGTTCTGGAATGGCTCGGGATCGAGTATTTCAACGAGAAAAATTATGAAGCGGCTGAGAAGTACTTGAGCGCTTTGGCAAAGATCGACAATCGCGGCAGTGTAAAACCTGACTTCTTATTTTATCTGGGAGACGCAGCCACGAAGCTAAAAAATGTGGCTGAAGCGGAGGACGCCTTTGGTAAATACTTACAGATCGCCACGGATCCGGCGGGCAAGGCGAAAGTGTTGCTTGCGCTCGGTGCGGTCAAAATCGGTGCGCACAAACCAGACGATGCGCAGAGGATCGCCGAGGAGATCATGTCGTTGCAACCCGAAGGTCGTGTCAATGCCGAAGCGCGTCTGCTGGCGGGTGATGTCCAATTGGAACGCGGAAATTTCGATGACGCCGGCAAAGCTTTCATGGGTGTCGCGTTGCTTTACGACGATCCCGCCATCACGCCGCGGGCTTTGGACAAAGCGGCGTCCGCATACCAGCGTGCCGGCAAAGCCGATGAAGCAGATCGGCTGTCCCGGGAGCTACACGAACGATATCCGAATTACGCCGGAGGTTAGATCGACAGCTTCGGTTGTCAGAGCTTGCCTAATCTGATTGCATCGACGCATGGCCAAGCTTCGCCCGTTGCTCGCGGAATTCATTGGAACCTTCGCGTTGATCTTCGTCGGCATCGGCGCAATGAAAACGGCCGGACATGACGTGCTCGCCGTTGCGCTCGCTCACGGTCTTACGATTGCAGCGTTTGTCTCGGCTACCATGCACATCTCGGGAGGCCAATTAAATCCAGCAGTGACTTTTGGATTGGTTTGCGGCGGTCACATGACGTGGACCAATGCATTCCGTTTCTGGATTGCGCAATTGCTGGGCGGAATCTCGGCTGCGTTGATTTGCCTCGGCTTATTCGGGCGCGAGGTGGTCGTCAATGGCACTCCGCAACTCGCCATCAATCTTAGAGCGTGGCAGGGGATTCTGGTGGAAGGGATTTTAACGTTCTTTCTCGTTTTCGTGGTTCATGGCACGGCCGTTGACGAGCGTGGGCCGCGGCGGGTCGCCGGCCTCGTCATTGGAGCTACAATCACTCTCGACATCCTGTTTGGGGGAACGCTTACCGGCGCGGCTATGAATCCCGCGCGCGTTTTTGGTCCGGCCGTGGCGGCAAATTTTTGGCACGACCACTATGTTTATTGGATCGGGCCGTTTGTAGGCGGAGCGCTCGGTGGTTTTGTTTATCGTCTTTTGATCGAACGCAGACCCGTGGCTTAAGTTGGAACACAGGCATGTTGCCTGTGCGGGAAGGACATCCTCTCCGCATGCACTCGTTCGCCGGAGTGCAAACTCCGCTGGCCGCACAGACTGCAAGTTTGTGTTGCGGCCCCCGTTATCGGCGATTATATCGCAGCGTTTCGATCGGGAGCGGCGCGAGAAATTGCTTTGGGTCCTCGACTTGCAGAACCGGACGCGCCAGATGCGCGACGAGAAGACTTGCATCGGGCATAGGAGCAATTCCGGCTTGCGCGCTAATTTCGCATTCAGCCAATTTGTGAATGCATAATGAAGAAGGATTTCATCGATCAATTTTTCTTGCGATTGAGCGCGTGTTTTTATGACCAGACTCAAACAGCGCGCCAAGCCCTGACTCGGTGTCATGCCTTTGTGCACGCCAGTTTTTTCGGCAGCCTGATTGAGTTGAATGATCACTACTTTTTTGTCTTTGTCATTGATGAGCACGACTGGTTTTGCACACAACTCGGATTGATGACGCAGAGCGGCCTGTAAATAAAAGTTTGGCAAATAAATGGTCGCAAACATCAGATCGCTCCGGCGATGGTGGTTTCCTGCCGATGGAGATGCGATCGTTGAACACGAATTCGGAGCCGCGAAATCGCGTCGCCCTCTTCAAAAGTTTCGAGCGTCCAGGAATTTTCGAGAACAATTTTCAGTTGTGCGCTGGTCACCATGCTGTGGCGGCTCATAACGAGGCACGCGGTGGGTGAGGCTTCGACAAGCCGTTGTAAGCGATACCAGCTTGTCTGCGGGATCTTGCGCAATTCCTCTAGTGGATTGAGAACAAGATCGACAATTACCAGTGGAAAATTGCCATCGCGCAGTAGCAGATCGGTCGCTTTGATTGCTTCGAGAACTTTGGTGCAGCGAACCCAGAGAAGATTGCGCAAACGCGCGTTGCCCAGCCCGCCGGAGGGGGACGGATCAAAGGAGTCCTGCCCATCGATCAGCGCGATGAAATAACAATCGCGGTTTGCGGTCTCGAGGAGAGCATGAATGAGTGAGGCGCTGCCCGCACTGATTTGTGAGCTGATCAATTCCGTGATGGCGCCTTTTGGCAAGCCACCGCCAATTGCTTGATCGAGAAAAGATAAACCTGTGATTAAACGCGTCGAAGCAGAGGCAGGCGCGTGCGGAAAACGCTCAGACAGAAGTTTCCGAAGATCGACAATGGAGCCGCGGGGACGCGAGCGACATAGATGGGCTACCCGTGCGGGTGAGCTTTCGGGAGAAAGCGAATCAATGAAGCCGCGGGGACGCGAGCGACATAGATGGGCGACCTGTACGGGTGAGCTTTCGGGAGAAAGCGAATCAATGGAGCGGACGGGAGCCGAGCGAAACGGATCTGCAGCCGGACAGGGGGACGAGTCGACGGATGAGTCGTCAATTTTGCCGCTGGCAGCCATCGGGGAAAAGATGGCACGGTGCGAGATATGTTCAAGCGAACACTATAACTCGCACGAAAGCTTCGAAGTTAATGGCGCTTTCGTCTCTCTTGTTTCCGCACCAACGAGATCATGACGCCCTGAATCTTTAACTCGCGCGCCGGAATTAAATTTGGATACCGTGGATTTTCCGCCTTGAGGTAGGACCGGCCATGCTCCATTACGTAGCGCTTCAACGTTGTTTCACCATCGATCAACGCCGCCACGATATCGCCATTTTGTACCTCTTTGCTGTCTTCCAATATCACGATGTCTCCATCGACAATGTGCGCTCCAATCATCGAATCGCCGCGTACGCGTAAAGCAAAAGTGCCGCGATTTTTTGAAGCATTCGCCGAGCGCGCGTCGAGAGAGACATGGCCTTCGATAGTCTGCTCAGTCAATGCCGACATGCCCGCTGGAATCTGTCCATAAATCGGAACGTCGGTGATCCGCACTTTTTGCACCGGCGTAATCAAGGCGCGGGCCTTGCGCGCATGGCGATCAAGAAAACCTTTGCGTTCGAGCGCGGCAATGTACTGCATCACCGATGTCTGGCTGGCGAATCGGAAGTGCTTTTGAATCTCGCGAGTGCTCGGCGTGATTCCTTTTTCGCGCTGCTCGCTCTGGA
>VBQB01000044.1 GCA_005887855.1 Verrucomicrobiota bacterium
GAGAAAATCGCTGGAAACTCTCGTCGAAGTCCTCCTTGCGATCGAGCCAGCGGTAAACGGCTCCCCAGGCGCCGGGTGCGAAATTGACCAGCGCCAGATAGCTCTTTCGCACGAGCTTGTTGACTGACCCGTAGGCTTCGGCAAAGAGATCGCGCAATTCAACCTCGCTCTGTTCTGGGGCGACCCGAGCCAATCCATCGCGAACTCCTCGCGCAGCACTATTGTGACCCTCTCCAAAGCTGGCGGTAAGGATCAGTATTCTTTTCACGATTCGTTAGGCAAGGCTGGCAAGACTGATGCGGACGGAAGTTTAATGGATATTTATGCCCGGCAAAGTAAACTCTGAGGAGATGAAATATCTTGGATTCGTGTGGCGAGTCTTGCGCCGCCTAGTTTGGGAAACAGCGACCGATACCACGACCGGTCTGGCTGCGCAGATGGCTTATCTTCTTCTTTTTGCTCTCGCGCCCGGATTACTCTTCCTCTGGCATTTGCTCGGTCTCTTCGGCACCGATCCGGCGAAGCTGCATCAAATATTTCTTCTGTTGCAAAGCTTTATGCCGCCCGATCCTAAAGTGCAGGACATTCTCGATACAGCAGTTGCCAGCGTGGTGGTAACAGGCTCCAGCGGTCTGCTCGCAAACGTCGGGATTATCGTCGGCATTTATTTCGGGACCGTTTTCATCGCCACCATCTCGCGAGCATTGAGTCAAACCCATGGCGTGCGTGAAGATGCCCACTGGTGGTCGAAGTATATCATCTCATTTCTACTGCTTTTCTGGTTCGGGATCCTTATTCTTTTTTCCTTTAACGCGGTGGTCTTCGGTGAAACGCTCGCCGGAATTGCAGAAGTCAATTTTCAGCTCACCATCCCATTGCAGGAATGGGTTGCCGCTTTAAGTTTGCCCTTCACCGCGCTGGCACTGATCGGTTTGGCGCTTCTGCTTTATCTCCTGACGCCAGAGAATTATCTCACGATTCGTCAAGCGTTACCGGGTGCCATCTTCTTTTCCATTGGCTGGATTATCGCGACCAAACTCTTTCAGATCTACGTGGCAAGATATGATCGTTACAACCCGACTTATCTCGCGCTGGCGTCAATCATCGTGCTGCTCACCTGGATGTATCTGACTTGTTTACTGCTGCTTCTTGGCGGGAAATTGAACGCGATCCTTCGCCGCGAACGTGAACGTGCACGCAAAGTAACACTGCGCGAGATTGCTCCAGCAGCGCACGTAGCTTGACTCTCCGAATGTTCTGACTTATCCGGTTCCGCTCATCTCGGTCTCTCGGCTTTCCCATCTATGTCGCTCGCGTCCGCACGACTCCATTTGCGAGCAGGAGCTTTCGCGAGTTGATCGCACCGCGCGCTCTGTTACGCTCCGTCGCAGTGCTGCGTTTTCGCCTTCGGCTTGCAACTGCGCTCGCGCTTGGCGCGATCGTCGGCAGCCTCCTTCACGCGCAAGTCAGTGATGAAGAAAAGCGCAAACGCGAGGAATTTCTGGAGACGCGCCAGGAGACCGACGCCGTCTCGTCGCCGACGCCGGAGGAGTCGCCAAGCCCAATTGCGAAAGCGAAAGCGGCAAAGCAGAAATCGAAGAACAGAACCGCGGCGTCGGCGAAGGCGGGGGAATCACCCAAACCCAGCCCAAAACGAAATTTAGCGGCGAAAAAATCCAGCGAAGAAGAAGAAACAACGCCTAAGCCGAAACCGAGCGAAACACCCGAACCAAGTGTCGCTTCGGCAAGACCGAAGAAATCACCGAGCGCGACGCCAAAAACAAAAGCTACGAAGAAAAAATCAGCCCGAAAGAAAGAAGAGTCGCCGAAGCCAAAATCCAGAACCGCGAAAGGAAAAGGAAAACCGAAAGCAGTAGAAACGCCAAAGCCCGAAAAGAGTCCCACGCCACTTTCAAAAGAATCTTCCGTCCCATCCGAAAGCCCGACCCCACCGCCACCCCACGCGGTTGCTGTGCCGACTCCGGTGGCATCGCCGCAATCAAATATTCCGCGCGCTGTTCCGGCGGAAGAGCGAGCGCAAGTTGTCATAGAGAAATCCGGTTTCGAAGCAGATCAAGGTCTCGAACCGCTGCCATCCCCGCCACCGCGTAGAGGTTTTTGGCCGTGGTCCAGGAGCCGTTCGAGCGCCTACCGTTATCTGACGAGATCGGTGATCGAAGAGATCCGCCGCGCGCCGGTGCAGCGACGTCGTTGGCAATTTATCGTTGTCCACAATAGCGGGACACGGCAGGGAAACGCGCGCGTCTTCGATTATTACCATCGGCATGTCCGCCGGATGCAGAATGGCCTCGCCTATCACTTCGTGATTGGCAATGGGACATCGACCGGCAACGGCCAGATTGAGGTAGGAGACCGGTGGCGGCGCCAAATCAACGGCGGTCATGTGCACAGCGATTATTTGAACAACATTTCGCTCGGCATTTGTCTGGTGGGAGACTTCAATCGCGACAAGCCAACCCGCGCGCAGCTCGACTCGTGCGAAGAACTAATTCGCTATCTGCGACAGCGCTGCGGCAAGATCGACCGGCACGACATCGTCGTGCGGCCACATCGCGAAATGAATCCGCCGCGTTGGGCTACTGATTGTCCGGGCGATGTGTTCCCCTATTCCTGGTTCCGGAGATTTTAGGAATGAGCGCGCGTCAATTCCGTTGTGCCACCATCAAATTGGCTTCTTTGTAGTTCCAGCGATAACCGAACCCGAAGTCAAGCGGCGGTGGATTGCTTTGTGCGAAGAGCTCTTGGAGTTTGGGCTGGTAATATTGTTTGAACAGCTCAATCGGACCGAGGTAATTGCCGAAAAAGCGCAAGTTCCACTTGCCTGGATCGAAGTAAGCCAGCGGAATTCCCGAGTCGTCCTGCACAATTCTGTTGCTGTGCGCGAGAATGAAATTGCGGATCGTGGCGAAACCCTCCTCGAACATCAAATAGGAAGAAGATTTGAGAAAACTGGAACCGGTGCCAAAGCGTTCGCAAAACTTCAAGAAACCGGGATTGGATTTGATTTCCCCATCGGAGATATCGGTGGTGAAATAGTACAGCGTTTGTGAATCACCTGTTTGATTGTCGGTATAGTTGATCCGCACGGCGGAGATGCTGCCGCCTTTTTTTCCCGGCGCGCTTTCCTGAAAGGTTCCGTTACTGCTAAGAGAACCGAACGTCACCCTGGTGATCGATTTATCGGCGCGCGCGACGAAAACGTAAAGAATAGGTAACACCCCATTAAGGTTCTGTTGTTGAAGATCAACTTTCATGTCTTTCGTGATGAAGTAGGTCGTGGTGAGCGAGGACTTCATTGCGTTCTCCAGGTTTCCGAGCGCGCCGGAGAGGTTCGCGATGCGCAACGGATCGGGCGGCGGTCCCATCGATTCCTTTCCGCACAGAATATAGACCGATGCTCTGGGGAAAAATTGATCGACGTATAAAAAATCGGGACCACTGAACATATAAAACGCGACCGGAATTGATTGCGTTGCTTCCGAAAGATGGATGTCCTCCCACGCATGCAGTTTTTGGAGTTCGCGCAGATTCAATTTTGAGAACTCCTTTTCAAAGTACGCCGAATGAGCCTGCCAGGCTGGGTCCTGGGTGAGCGGCGCGAGTGGAGAATTTGGCGAGACCGGCATCCCAGCGAGGAAGCGCGCGATATCGTTAGGCCCCGCGACCGCTGGCGGTACAATCTGTGAATTCTCTTGCGCGTGAAGGGTGAGCGCGCTGGCAAAGATCGGCAATACGATCTTCGCGATTTTCTTTCTGAAAGAGTTGTTATTCATGTCGAGCGGCGAAGGCGTTTTCCAGCACAAAAATATAAAAGGAAACCGACGAGCATGGTCGCTAGTGCGGCCAATGATTCTGTCGTGTTAGAGCGTAAAAGATAAATCATCATCCATATCGTAACAGCCGCGAAGGCGAGCGGCGGCAGCGGATAAGCCCACACCCGGTAGGGGCGGGGCAAAGCAGGCTGGGTCGCGCGCAAAACGATGACACCGAGCACCGCAAGCAGTGAGCAGAGCAGCAGACTGAATTGAATGTAAACAAGGACGAGCTCAAAACTTCGCGTGAGCAAAAGCAAGTTTACGATCAGCAACTGCAGAATAATGGCGTTGATGGGAATGCCGTCACGATTCTTGCGGCCAAGCAATCGAAGCAGCCAATGATCTTCGCCCATCGACATGCTGACCCGAGGCCCGATCCACGTCATTGAACTGATTGAGGAAATCAGTCCGAAACAAATGACCGCGCCGGCAACGCGTCCGCCGTTTGCTCCGAAAATGTGTTTGCCGGCGATCAGGGCAACTTCGAGTTGACCGCGCATTTCGAACTCGGGCGTCGTCGCGAGAAAGATTGCATTGAGGAGAACGTAGGCTGCAATGACGACGAGTGTGCCGGCGAGCAATGAGCGGGGCACATTTTTTTCCGGCCGCTTGATTTCGCCCGTAATGTAGGCCGACGCGTTCCAGCCAGAGTAGGAATACATCACGTAAACCAGCGCCACCGCGAACGGCCCGCTGAAGATCGACATCGTGTCGCTGGGCGCAGGCAAAAAGCTGATCGGTTGCTTCGATCGAACAAGAAATCCAGCGGTGATGAGCGCCCCGATAAGCAGCAATTTCAACAGCGTCCAGAGATTCTGGAATGCGCTGCCGACGCGCAAATTGCCGAGATGAAAAAGCGCCACGATCCAGACGATGGCGAAGGAGAGCAGGACGGGCGAACCAGAGCTGAAAACGCCCTGAAAATATTTTCCAAAAGCCATTGCGGCGAGCGCGATGGGCGCGGCGAAACCAACCGTGGCGGAAACGAATCCCGCCATGAATCCGACCGCTGGATGATAAATCTGCGAAAGAAAATGATATTCGCCTCCGGAGCGCGGCAGCGCGGCGCTCAGTTCGCCATAGCAAAGCGCGCCGCAAAGCGCCACGATTCCGCCGACGACCCACAGCATGAGCAAGGCGAACCCGGATTGAATGTCCGCCAATTGGAAACCGAGACTCGTGAAAATGCCGGTGCCGATGATATTGGCAATAACGATTGAGCACGCCGTCATGAAACCGATCGTGCGCTGCGGCGTTGGCGCTTCCAAGGAACGAGCTTCGGCGGTGGTCATCGTCAGATCGACAATCCCGAAATTATCGGGACTCGCGAATAATTTAGGAATTGCATTCGACTGAATGATTAGCGAACGGACTCGCGCTGCTATCGTCTTCTGCGCGCTGCTGTTAGTTCCTGGCTAAGGATGAGCACTGAGTCATATGTGCAAATTTTGATAAGTTGTCAGAAGCGATTCCCGGCATCACTTTGAAAGCGAGATGAACCCACATCCCAAGCTCTCCATCGAATCGGCAACCCAACTCGCGGTCTTTCTTGCAAATCGTCCCGGCGCGCTCGCCCGCGTGTGTGAAGCACTGGCCAAAGCCGAAATTAACATCCACGCGCTCACTACTTCCGACACGGCCGATCATTCGGTCGTGCGCATGGTAGTAAGCGATCCGACTAAAGCGCTCATGCTTTTGGGCGAAGCTGGCGTACTCGCACTCGAGACGGATGTGCTCATGATCGAAACAGCGAACGAACCGGGCGTCCTCGCAAAGATCGCCGAGCGACTCGCGAAAGCGGAAATCAACATCGAATACGCCTACATGGCGACCGGCGCGCAATCACCGAAAGGCCTCATCGTCCTGCGCCCATCCGACGTCGATAAAGCGCAGCATGCGTTGCGTGACTTGTAGCGCGCGTTAGACTGTCTTTTTCCTAGTAAATCCGCGGAATCAGCCGCTTCGTCCGGGCCATATAGGCGCGGTAATTCTCACCAAGCGCGTCAGTTAGCGCGCTTTCCTCGATCCGAATGCGCCAGAGGAATGCACCGATGATCGGTGCGGTCAGAAACAAGATTGATAACCAATTCCCGAAACAAAATCCCAAGCCGAGGAATGCCAGGAGCGCGCCAGTGTAGGTGGGATGGCGAATGCAGCGATAAGGACCAGAATCGATCAGCTTATGTTCGGGCGAGACTGAAACATCCACCGTAAAGTAGCGACCGAGATAACCGATCGAATACCAACGCAGAGCCAGGCCGCCCAGAAATAAGACAAAGCCGAAAAGATAAAATCCTACCGGATATGGGAGGGTTGCGCTCGGAAAAAGCCAGACCATTTGGATACCGAGCCAAAGACTGACAATGATGACCGTCCAGAGCAGAATAAGGGAGCGGTGGTCGTGGGAAATGCTTTGCGTCCGCGAGTGCCGGGTGAAGGCGAGGTAAAGCTCCGAAAGGCCGTAGATCGCGGCCAACAGCAATGGATTAGGCAATCGCATGAGGAATTATTTCTGAAAGATAGGCCCCTGCTCCAAGATTCTGCGGCTCCTGCGGTACATCGACAAGCTGAAACGACGACGACACAGCGATCCAAAGGCTTCGCCTGCTTCTGCGGATAAAGCCACGGCCCTATGGGAGTTTCTGGACGGATCCGCGCAAAAGGCAGACGGGCCACAGGCCCGTGGTTACAGGGGCGCCGCTACTTGGGACTTACGGGCGAATCTCGATTGTCGTGCCGTCCGGTGTCACCCGCCAAACTTCTTCGATCTCCTCATCGGTGAGGCCGATACAGCCCGCGGTCCAGTCCCTCCAACGATGAAACGCGCCTATCCAGCCGAGTCCATTTCGAATGCCGTGTATCATGATATCAAAACCAGCCGAGACACTGCGCTCGGTGGAGCGCCTGTTGTCGTCATCTGATGGATAGGAAATGTGCAGCGCAAGATGAAAGCTGCTTCGCGCATTCCGGCTGTCGATCTTGTAGATTCCTTCGGGCGTTTTCATGTCGCCCTCCTCTTGCTTTGGGCCGACCGGATTGCGCCCCAGCGCAACGCGGTAAGTCTTGAGCCGTTTGCCGTCGCGAAAGATCGATAAATTTCGCGCCGATTTTTGGACGACGACCCGATCGATCGTCGTCGCGGCTGGCAACGGACGCCAATTGTGGTGCGCGTAGAGATAGATCGCCAGTGCCAGCACACAGATGACGACAGACGGCAGAGTGATCTTGCGAATCACGTCGTGAGCTTTTGACGGCTTAGCTAAAAACGCAAACGAGCAGACGGAACGGCCGCTCGGAAATTAGCCGGTGGTTTGCACGACCGGCTAGTTTCCTAACATCCCTGCGGGATCGTATTTGATCTCACGTTTGCGATTGCCAATCCGTGTTCCGTGTTGGATAGGAACGCCGCGCGTTTATGACTTCGGTAAGAACTTGGCTCGGTTATCCATATCCCCTAGGCGCGACGTGGATGGGCAACGGGGTAAACTTCGCCCTGTTTTCGGAAGCGGCCACCTCGGTTGAGCTTTGCTTGTTCGACAGTATCGAGGCCACGGAAGAAAAAATTCGCATTCCTGTCACCGAGCACACAGATCAGGTCTGGCATGTGTTTTTGCCCGATGTGCGACCGGGGCAATTGTACGGTTTTCGCGTTTCGGGGCCGTACGATCCGGAGCGCGGCCTGCGATTCAACAGCTCGAAACTCCTTCTCGATCCATACGCGAAAGCCATCGCGGGGGAAGTGAATTGGTCGGACGAAATGTTTGGCTATGTCGTCGGCGGGGAAGACGAAGACTTGACTCAAGATTTCCGCGATGATGCGTGGGGGGTTCCCAAGTCGGTCGTGATCGATAGCACTTTCGATTGGCACGGCGACAAAAAACTCGGCGTCCCGTTGCACAATTCTGTGATTTATGAGGTGCATGTGAAAGGCTTCACTAAACTTTGCCCTGATGTGCCTGAAGAATTGCGTGGCACCTACGCGGGCCTGGGAAGCGCGGCGGCAATTGATTATTTGAAAAAGCTCGGCGTGACCGCAGTCGAGCTATTGCCGGTGCAGGCGCACATCGACGACAAACTATTGATCGATCGCGGCCTGACGAATTATTGGGGCTACAATACGATTGGATTTTTTGCGCCGCACGCGGATTACTCGAGCAGCGGGCAGTTAGGCGAACAAATCCCCGAGTTCAAATCGATGGTGCGCAATCTTCACGCGGCGGGCATCGAGGTGATTCTCGACGTGGTTTACAATCATACTGCGGAAGGAAATCATCTCGGCCCCACGCTTTGCTTTCGCGGGATCGACAACATCGCTTACTACCGGTTGCATCCGGACAATCCGCGCTTCTACTTGGATTTCACCGGCACGGGCAACACGTTTAATCTGCTCCATCCGCGCAGTCTGCAACTGGTGATGGACAGCTTGCGCTATTGGGTCCTCGACATGCACGTGGACGGATTCCGGTTTGATCTGGCTTCCACCCTGGCCCGCGATGACGAGGGCGTGAACAAACTACACGCCTTTTTCGAAATTATTCACCAAGATCCAGTGCTGTCGCAGGTGAAGCTAATCGCGGAACCGTGGGATGTAGGCGAAGGCGGCTATCAAGTCGGAAATTTTCCCGTGCTCTGGGCGGAATGGAACGGCAAATATCGCGATACGATGCGCAGTTTTTGGAAAGGCGACGAGGGCCGTATCGGCGAGATGGCTTACCGGCTCACCGGCAGTCCCGACCTTTATCAACACAGCGGGCGTCGTCCCTACGCGAGCATCAATTTCGTTACCGCGCACGACGGGTTCACGTTGAACGATCTTGTTAGTTATAACGAAAAGCACAACGAACTGAATGGCGACAACAACACTGACGGCGACAACAACAATCAATCCTGGAATTGTGGAGCGGAAGGCCCGACCGATGACCCGGAGATCAGCGAGCTGCGTGAGCGCCAGTGTCGGAATTTCCTCACGACTCTTTTTCTGTCGCAGGGCGTGCCCATGCTGCCCGGTGGTGACGAGCGGGGTCGGACCCAAAATGGCAACAATAATGCTTATTGCCAGGACAATGAGATCAGTTGGCTCAATTGGGAGCGTGATGAAAAACAGACTCAATTACTCGAGTTCACGCGAAAGTTGATTCAGCTTCGGAGGGATCATCCGGTTTTTCGTCGTCCGAAATTTTTCCAAGGTCGCCGGATTCGTGGTTCGGAAATCAGAGATGTGATGTGGTTCAACCCTGGCGGCAGCGAGATGAGCGAGGAAGAATGGGCGTCGCCGTTCGTTCGCTGTCTCGGGATGCTTTTGAGCGGCGACACCATGGATGTGCTCAATTTCGAAGGCGAACCAATCCGTGACGACACGTTCTTGTTACTGATTAATGCGCATTATGAGCCAATTCCTTTTGTCCTGCCGGGGCAAGAACATATAGAGTGGCAACTCATTCTCGACACGATGGAGGCCGACGGTTTTTTGCGGGAGCCGAGAAAATTCGCTTCCGGCGACGATATTGATCTCGGCGGTCGCGCTGCATGTCTGCTCCAATTGGTAAGTGGCGCGCAAGCTCAGGCTCGCGAGGAATCATGGAAAAAACGTCACGTCGAATTTCCCGCGCTCAGTGCAGAGGAAGAACGCGCTCGCGGAAAACAGCGGTAGCGGCGCAAGAAATTCGGGCAACGCACTCTTGTCGCGACAAACGAATTAGTTATAGGAATGTGTTGTGCACCTTTTCGTGCACGGCCAATCTTGGTCAGTGAATTTGCTATGACACCGAGCTCTCTCATTATTGTCACTGATCGCGGCAGTTTGAAAGCATACAAAGTGAATGAGACGCCCACGCGCGGACCGAGCTTGCAGCTGGTGCAAGCGTTCAATATCACGGACGCGCATGGAAAACTGGTCGACAAGGTCAGCGATTTGGCCGGGCGATTTCCGGTGAGTGATGGCGCAGGCGGGCGTCATGCAAATTCGATCGCGGAGCGGACGCAGCTCGAAACCGAAACCGACCGGCGCATTCACAAAGAGCTCGCCGATCAGATTGTGAAGATTGTGAAGAGCGATGGCGTAGAAGGATGGTCCTTTGCCGCGCCCGCGTCGATCCATGCCGCCATTGTCAATCTTTTGCCACGTGAAGTGCGCGACCGAATCGTTGAGCACGTAAAATCCGATCTGGTCAAAACCGAGCCATCGAAATTACCGGCCCATTTTCGTTCGCTGCAGCAGATTTGAAGATACTGGATACTCGATGGAGAGCGTTGCTCGATCCCATTATGCAGCATCAAGATCCAGTATCGCGTCGCAGGCACATTTTTGCTTCGCTCAACAGGGACGGGCGAGTTAATGTCCAATAGTTATGCAACTGCCTGTTAAAATCACTTATCGGGGTCTGGAAAAATCGGACCAGATCGACAGTCTCGTTTTGGATTATGCAGCGCGGCTGGAAAGATTTTGCGATCACATCAATCGCTGCGACGTCGCCATTGAGCAGACCAATCACACGCACCAAAAAGGAAATCCTTACCGTTGTCGTATCGATGTGACCGTTTCGCGTGGTCACGAACTTGTTGCTGATGAAAAGCAAATGGACAACGGCACGCATCAGCCGCTCAACAAAGTAATCCACGACGCTTTCAAAACGATGGAACGGGAGTTGTGCCGGGTAGTTGACAAACAACGGCGCGATGTAAAGACGCACGCCGATTCACGTTCGCCAAAATAAATACGGGGGCGGCTTGCCTCCTCGAGGCGGGCGGTTCGGATGACCTGGCCCTACCTCAACGCTCCGCGTGACAGCGAACCTACGCTGGCGCACCGCCGAGCGCGCCCGGAAGCGGTGGCGTGACGTCGGGCGCGGCTACAACTTGCTTGGGCGGTTTTTCCGCTGGCATCTTTTGACCCGGTGGTGGCGTTGTGCCTGGCGGCGGATTAATCAAGCGGCCGTGCTCGACAATCTCTTTGATTTGGGAACCGTCCAGCGTTTCGAATTCAAGCAACGCTTTGGCGATTACCTCGAGCTTATCGCGATTCGCAGTGAGTGTTTTCTTCGCCAGCTGATACGCTTCGTCGAGTAGTTTTTTCACTTCCTGGTCTATTTGTTCCGCGGTCGCCTCGCTGTAGTCGCGCGCACGTGAAATGTCGCGACCGAGAAAAACATAATCTTCGTGGTCGCCGTATTCGACCATCCCCATTTTTTCACTCATGCCCCATTCACAAACCATCCGGCGCGCAATCGCCGTAGCCATTTTGATGTCGCCACGCGCTCCATTGGTGATGTCACCGAACACGATTTCCTCTGCCACGCGCCCACCCATGCTGACGGCAAGGCCGGCGAGCAATTCGTTTTTGCGATTGGTGTATTTGTCTTCCTCCGGCAACCACATGGTCGACCCGAGCGAGGGGCCGCGTGGAATGATGGTGACTTTGTGGAGCGGTTCGGTGTGCGGGAGAAGTTCGAGCAAGACCGCATGACCCGCCTCGTGATAGGCGGTGTTTTGTTTTTCTTTCTCGCTAAGCGCGAGACTGCGGCGTTCTTTGCCCCAGCGGACTTTATCGCGGGCTTCTTCGAGCTCGGCCAGCGTAATTCCCTTTAATCCACGACGGGCGGCGAGCAATGCCGCTTCGTTGATCACGTTGGCGAGTTCCGCGCCGGAATAACCTGGTGTGCCGCGCGCGACGACGGCAAGATCGACACCTTCCGCGAGTTTCACTTTCTTGGCATGGACGCGCAGAATCTCTTCGCGCCCTTTCACGTCGGGCAAATTGACGGTGATTTGTCGATCGAAACGTCCCGGTCGCAACAATGCCGGGTCGAGAACATCAGGACGGTTTGTGGCTGCGATGATGATCACGCCTTCCTGCGTATCGAAACCGTCCATCTCGACGAGCAGCGCATTAAGTGTCTGTTCACGCTCGTCGTGACCGCCGCCCACGCCGTGACCCCGATGACGTCCGACCGCGTCGATTTCATCGATAAAGATGATGCAAGGAGCGGATTTTTTGCCCTGCTCGAACATGTCGCGCACCCGCGAGGCACCGACGCCGACAAACATCTCAACAAAATCCGAGCCGCTGATCGAAAAAAATGGAACATCCGCTTCTCCTGCAATAGCGCGCGCCAGCAAGGTCTTACCGGTGCCAGGCGGTCCGACTAGGAGAACTCCCTTGGGAATGCGGCCACCGAGCTTTTGGAATTTTTTCGGATCACGCAGGAATTCGACGAGTTCCTGTACTTCATCCTTTGCTTCCTCAACCCCGGCGACATCGCGAAATGTGATTTTATTTTTGTCGCGCGCAAGCATGCGCGCTTTCGATTTTCCGAAATTGAGCGCGCCTTTCCCCGCCATGCGGATTTGCTGGCGAAAAAGAAAGTAAAGTACGAGGAGAAAAAGAGCGATCGGGAGAAAACCAACCACGGTTTGCGCAAGCACGTTCGATTCAGTCTTAATGGCCGGCTGAATTCCGGCGGCAGAGAGTTTTTCCTGCAAATTGCTCGTGAAACTCAGGTAGATGGTGGTTCGAAACGGAACCTGCTGCGCAGGCGATGGACCCACTCCCTGGCGGATATAAGCGCCGCGCAGAGTTTGAGTCGGCCGGCCGTCTTCCACGACCAGTTGGAGCGGATAATTCTTATCGGTGACGATCTGTTTGTTGTCGAGCAGCTCAAGGAAACGGTTGTAGGGCACGTCTTCGACTGGCTGCATCCCTCCGCGATAAAAGAGCATCGCGAGCGCAATGAATCCGAAGGCGATTACGATGAGGATGACGCCGCGCCAGTTAAAATTAGGCTCGCTCCCGCGGGATTTATTCTCCTTGTGAGAGTTGCGATCGGATTGAGACATAAGGAATGCGGAATCTTAACCGCACGGTAACAAGGTTAACATGAACAGATTGGCAATGCAAAATAGGGGATCTCTTCTTGGGCACTGATTGTTGAAGGTGATTGACGATGGAAAATCGGGATGTTGATGGGGGCGCGACTGGTACCCTATATATCGTGGCCGCGCATTGCGTCGCTCGTCGATTTCGGTAAAATTCAGGCCCAAACATCGACATGACAGAGCTCGTCACATCTGTTGCAGATAAGATCGATCGCGCGGTGCAGCGCGTGACGCCGCTTGCCTTTCGGGTGCGACGGACGGGTCGCCGCTGGGTTCGCCGGGCCTTGCGCAAACCTCGTAGCGTCTCGGAGGGGCCGAATCTATTGCCGTTGCTGATTCAAGTTCTCGCCAGTTTTTCGAAGGCGGATGGAGTTCTTTTAGAAGAAGAGATTGACTCGAGCCTTGGGTTCCTGCGCTACGATTATCCGGAGGCGGTTTACTCGGAGTTGCGACAGTTGTTCCGGCAAGCGCTTTACGAGCAGCAGGATCTCGCGGCCATGGCCCAGAAACTTGGCGCGCAGCTGAGCACGGAACGCAAAATCATGCTTGGCGTTCAGCTTTACGACCTGATCTCACAAGCGGGATTGAAGCAGGAGCAGGTCGTGGCGTTCTATTCATTCATGTCGCAGCTCGGCATGGCTGCGCAAGCGATCGACATCGTTTATCAACTTAATGCCTCCGAGGATTCCGATCCATCGGTCTATCAGCGCGGCGCGTCGCCGCTCGAATCCCTCTCTTTTGGCACGAACGGGAAGGCTGATGTGACGCTCAAGAACCTCACCGACAACGATCGCTTGCTGGCCTTCCGCTATCATGATCTCATTTTGCTGAAGAATTACAGCGGACAGAACGTCTCGGTGCGCGGGCGACCACTAGTGCGTGGCGGATTTTGCCGAATTTACCCCGGCCAACGTATTCTGGTTGGTGATCAGGTCCTTAGCTATCAGGATCTGGCGCAATACTTCAACGCCAAGAAGAATGTTTCACTTCCACAGATTTTCATTCGGGTAAACAAGGACTCAGATGAAGTGGAACTGGAGCGCTCACGGACCCGAGAAAGCTCCCTGCGCGTTACTTTCGGATTGAAGGTGCGCGTGAGCGCGTTACGCGATGTCGATGCTGTCCTCAACGGGGTAAAACTGAAGGGCGGCACGAAGGTCGAAGCGGCGCTGGAAGATAAGATACTTTTTCATAACGACAGCGAGCTGGATTTGATCGATCTGCGGCGGCGGGCTCGCGCCATGGGCGGCCGGTTTCAATTGAAGGCGTCGAAGTCGGAATATCTCGTCTCCAATAACCCGAGTTTTCTGCAAGCCGGCGATATATTGCTTTCTCCGGGCACAAGCGGTGACGTGCTACTGAAGATTTTCTGCGATTACGACAAACGCATCGGCCAGTTGGAAGTGATTGAAGCCGACCGTCCCATCATTGTTGGCGATACCCCCGTGCGGACGACGGCGCCACTCGCGGATGGTGACACCATCCGGATCGACGTCGGCCAATTTCTCCGTTGTAATTTTTCCGAGCGAATCATCGAGGAAGAGCGCAATATCATTCGCAGCCTCGAGGCAAACGAGATTACCCATCGCTTCGGCAAGGGCGAAATCGGCCTCGAGGGAATTTCCTTCAGCGTCACTCGTGGCGAACTCGTTTGCGTGATGGGCGCGAGCGGATCGGGGAAAAGCACGCTCCTCAAAGTGTTGGCTGGGCAACTTCAGCCTACAAGCGGCCAGGTCATCCTGAACGGACAATCGCTTTATCCGAACCTCGACGCACTCAAGCGCTACGTAAGTTACATGCCACAGGAGGACGCGTTCGACGAACACCTTACCATCGGGGAAAATCTACAGTTCGCGGCGGCGATTCGTTCACCCCACCTCTCGCGGCGCGATCGCATGCGGCGCTTGGAAGCAAAACTGATCGAGCTCGGCTTGGGCGAACGTCGGGATGCCGTGGTCGGCAGCCCGGAGAAGAAAATATTGAGCGGCGGTGAGCGCAAACGTCTCAACGTTGGACTGGATATGATCGGCATGTCGGACGTTTATCTTTTCGATGAACCGACCTCCGGTCTCTCCTCGAAGGACTCCGAGCACGTCATCGAGATCATCCGGGGAATGGCGCACAACAAGATCATCATTGTCACCATTCATCAGCCAAGCTCCAAACTCTTCCAGATGTTTCACAAAGCGATCCTGCTCGATAAGGGCGGGCAGCTCGTTTTTTTCGGCACACCCTCGGACATGCTTCGCTACTTTGCCGAGGCCGAACACCAACATCAGTTCGGGGCCGAACTGGGCGCGTGTCCATCGTGCGGAACGACACGCCCTGAATTCATCTTTGATGTGCTGGAGACACCACTGCGCGATTTGAGCGGCGACATCATTTACGAGGAAAATAGTCGTGGCCAGCTTGTCGCTGCGCGCCGCTACTCGCCGGAATTCTGGCGGGACAAGTATGAAGCATTCCGATTGATCCAGGACGTCAAACAAGTTTCGTTGCGTAAAGAATCAGCGGCGCTGCTGCCGGCGGACCCGGACCAGAAAAAGCGCCTGCCATTTCGCTGGCATGACGAATGGACGCAATTTCGCACGCTTCTGCGCCGTTCCTTCATTAGCAAGCTGCGCAATCGCGCCAACCTTGTCATCACTATCGGCGTTTCGCCTGTGTTGGCATTGCTCATCGCGACTATTCTGCGTTACTCGGACAGCGGGAAATATGATTTCGCCTCCGCTTATCATATCCCGACGTTTTTGTTCCTCAGCCTTATCGTCGCGATGTTTCTGGGTTTGACCAACAGCGCTGACGATATCATCCGCGATCGAGCTGTTCTGCAACGTGAGCGCAATCTCAGCGTGCGCCTGCCCTACTACGTGATCGCAAAAACGCTCACTCTCGGGATCTTCGCGGTCATCCAGTGTGTACTTTTTGTTCTGATCGGCAATTTTGTCCTGCAAATCCGCGGGATGTTTTGGATTGATCTCGGGATCATGCTTATGACAGCAATGGGTGGCCTATCGCTTGGTCTGCTTATCTCTTCGCTTGTCGCCGACCCGAAAACCGCGGCTAACATCGTCCCGCTCGTCTTAATTCCGCAGATCATCATGGGTGGCGCCCTCATCAAATATGAGGACATGAATCGAAATCTCGCGCTGGTCTACGCGCTCACGCATTGGTTTTCCGAACATCCCAGCACAGAGCAAGGCAAGAAGATGGAGAGCAGGCTGCAGGTGCCATTTGTCTGCCAGTTCATTGCCATGCGCTGGTCGTACGAAGAGATGATTGTCGCACAAGCCAAGCTTAATCCGCTTACGAGGCGGCAGGACCGAGCGCAACGCGAGATCGATGGCATCGTGGCGCGACATCAACAAGATCCTGGGGAAAGTAAGCGGCTCGAGGAGCTCAAGGAAATACTCGCTCTTCTCTCCGGGCTGGAAGCGAACTCGGTCGGCGAGCTCGATCGCTATCTTGCTTTGACCGGTCAGATTCTGGATCGCAAACGGCCATTTGAGCGCGCTCTTTTCAAGAATGCGACCGGCCCGGTGACAGCCGAGCAGATTTATGTGAATCAGAAGGTTGCCGATCTGATCTCAAACGCCGAGATGGAGCAAAGCGATTATCGCCGCGGCAATCGGCCGAACGTTTTCTTCGGTGCACAAAAACGCTTCTTCGGCATTAAGATCAGCGTTTTTGTTTTCAACACGATCGTTTTGCTTGGATCGACAATCGGCCTGCTCGGCCTGCTCCATCGGATTTTGCGTAGACAACTGGAAGTGCGCAGGACGTAAATGAAAATCCGAAATCGCAAATCGAAAATTCAAAATCGTTTGATAGTCGCCGCTAGCGACACTGATCCGGACATGCTTTACGCGACCAAGTTTTGGGCACCCGATCCATTCATTTTTTTGGAACGGAACGGCAAGCGCACGCTTGTCCTGAGCGATCTGGAAATCGATCGTGGGCGCAAGCAAGCCGACGCGGACGAGTTCGTCATGTTCAGCAAGATCGAGCGCGACGTGCAAGGAAAATCCAGGAAGACACCGCCGTACGAAAAAGTTCTCGTCCATTTTCTCCGCAAACGCGGCGTAAAATCGGCAATTGTTCCTACAAATTTCCCGCTCGGTTACGCGGAGGAACTCGCCGCAGGCAAGATCCGTGTCCGCGCGACGAACGGACTATTCTGGCCAGAACGGGAAGCGAAATCGGAAAAGGAAGTCGAAATGATCGGCCGGGCCTTGCGAATCACGGAAAGAGGACTCAAACGTGCAATTGAAATTTTGAAAGCGTCGAACCCTGGCGCCGGAAAACGATTGTACTGGGGCGGCAAAACATTGACTTCTGAGATGCTCCGCGCAGAAATTGATTCCGCGATTTTGCGCGCGGGTGGGATTCCAACCGGCACAATTGTCGCAGGCGGCGACCAAGGCTGCGATCCGCATGAGCGCGGTTTCGGGCCGCTCTACGCGAACTCATTGATTATCCTAGATGTTTTCCCGCGCGATGCGAAGACCGGATATTTCGGCGACATGACGCGCACCGTTCTTCGCGGGCGAGCGAGCGATGCGCAGCGAAAGCTTTGGGAAACGGTGAAAGCCGGACAAGCGCTCGCTTTGAAAAAGATCAAAGCGGGAGTGAACGGAATAACAATTCACAAGGCAATTCAGAAATTCTTCGCAGAGCGTGGTTTTCCGACGGAGGTTCGCAAGGGCCGGCGCGTTGGATTCTTTCATGGGACAGGCCATGGGCTCGGGCTCGAGATCCACGAGCATCCGCGTTTGCAGAAAGTTACGCTGAAAAATCGGCAAGTACTCACGGTTGAGCCCGGATTGTACTATCCCGGACTGGGCGGAGTGCGTCAGGAAGACGTGGTCGTGGTCACGAAGAGCGGTTGTTGCGTGCTTTCTCGTTTTCCGAAACGGCTGGAAATGTGATCGGAGCGACAGGCTTCTTGTTCGCCACGGGACGAATCAGTCCAGTGTCGGGATCTGTGGGGCGGCCATCTTGTCGGCGTGTTTCGATGAGCAGGCGAGAACGCCCGCTCCGCCCACAGGGCTAGAAGCCTATGCTCCAAGATGAACGCGCGACCCAGCTGAGCGTCTAATTATTCCGGCGGCAAAGTGACAAGTCGCTTTGCCGCGTTAAATTAAGATCGACATGTATTACCCTTACGGTTTCGGTTTTGGATCGAATTGGCTATTATTCATCGGCGTGCCGTTGATCATTGCGCTTTGGGCGCAGTTTCGAGTGAGCAGTGCGTTTCGAAAATGGGGAGAAGTGCGCGCGAGTTCAAACATCAGCGGCGCAGAGTGCGCGCGCGAGATCCTGCAAGCCGCCCAAATACACGACGTCGATGTTGTGGAGACGAACGATTTTCTTGGCGATCATTACGATCCGACGAGCAAGAAGCTTTGCCTTTCGAGCAACGTTTACAATACACCCTCCGTCGCAGCGCTGGGCATTGCCGCGCATGAGACCGGTCACGCCATTCAGCACGCCAAAGCGTATGCGCCGCTCAAAGCGCGAATGGCGATTGTGCCGGTGACAATGGTCGCGTCACGAATGTTGCCGTTTGTGATTTTCGGCGGTCTGTTCTTTCACATCACTGGTCTGATCACGCTTGGCATTTATTGCTATCTCATTCTGCTGGTTTTCCAATTGATCACGCTGCCGGTGGAGTTCGACGCCTCGCGGCGTGCAAAAATTATTTTGCAACAGATGGGCATTGTCCAGCCGGGCACCGAAGTTGCAGGCGTGAACAAAGTTCTCAACGCGGCTGCGCTCACCTACGTAGCGGCATTCATCGCGGCGTTGGGTAACTTACTCTGGTTGCTTTCCGTGCGCGACCGGCGCAATTGATTCGCGCCGCCACGTTTGAAAAAGATGATGGATCCATCAGTTGCATTGCCCGCTCGCCGGATTTCCGATTTGTTATCGTCGGGTTTCGGTGCTCATGCTAAATCTAAGCGCGACGCAATGGACCAGCCGAGAACCGACGAAGATCAGCAGTTGGTGGCGCGCACGCAATCGGGAGATGCCGGCGCGTTCGATCAACTGGTGATCAAATATACCCCGCGTCTCTACGGCTTGGTTTACAACATGACCTCAAACCACGAGGACACGAATGATCTTTTGCAGGACGTGTTTTCCAAGGCTTATAAAGCGATCCGCGGATTTCGGGGCAAGTCGTCCTTTTATACTTGGATCCACTCGATCGCGGTGAACATGACACTGAATTTCCTTAAAAAACGTGGCCGGCGTTTTCATCTTAGCCTCGACGATGTCGATGCCAGCGTTCAAAACGACAAGGAATTTCTCGAGCTCACGGCGACGAGCAGTCCGGTGCGGGAAGCGGACCTGTCCGAGCTGCAGCGAAGATTGAACGAGGCTATGATGAAATTGTCTGATGAACACAGAGCCGTGGTCACCATGTTCCATATCCAGGGGATGCCCCACGCGGAGATCAGTAAAATCTTGCGTGTTTCGGAGGGAACAGTACGTTCCAGGCTCTTCTACGCGAATCGACAGCTGCAAAATTATCTGGACGAATTTCGGAAAAACCCTGTTTCTTAACCGGCGCTGAGATGGACGAATTTAACGACAACGAAATCGCAAAGTTGCTTCGGCTAAAACGGTACGAGCAACCGCCACCTGGTTACTTCGAGGATTTCCTGCACGAATTCCATCGCCGGCAGCGCGATGAATTGCTTCGTCAGCCCCTCTGGCGGATCTGTCTGGAACGAGCCCACGACGTGATGTTCCGATTGGATGTTCGTTCGCTTGCTTCCTATCCGGCCGCCGTCACGGCGGTTCTGGTTTGTGCCGCAGTTATTTCGTTGAAGATTTATCAGGCACCGGAGGCCGCGAAAGTCGCTATCCAGAGTCCGCCGGCGTTGTCTTCGTCGGCAAACGCTGAAGGAGAATGGACGCTGGCATCTCCGGTGGCCACACGGATTTTCAGGACGCAGCCGCTTCGTAGTTTTGATGAAAGCGCCCAGACTCACCGGGCCACCGTCCCGCCGCGCTACGTGCTCGATAGCGTTCCTGTGAGTTATGAGTCGACTTTCAGACTTTAGGCGCGCTCCGGAATTGCCTTTCCGGTTTCACTTCGTGTTAATCCTCAGACTCGGCGTCGCGCTAAGTCTCATCGCGCCGATTCCTCTCGTTTGCGCTCAGGAGCAATCCGCCACGGCAGTCAGTCGTGAGGTGAAAGATATCTTTGATCGCGCCGCTAAGGCTGTGGTCAAAATTCACGGCGTCGACGAGCACAGCGAAATCTCCGGCACCGGATTTTTTATTGATCCTACCGGAACCCTTTACACCGCTTATACGGTCGGTGGTGAAGCAGGAAATTTCACGATCGAGTTCAATGGCAAAAAATATCCAGCGCGCCAGGTGTTGGCGGATATCCGCAGCGGCACGGCCATGTTAAAGGTAGAGGTCGCTAGTCCCGCGTTGCCGATTGGAAAATCCGAGGGTCTGGAAGTGGCAACGCCTGTCGTTGCCGTTGGTTACCCGTTAGATTTGCCGGAAACGCCGAATTTCGGGATGGTCGCCGGATTTGATCGGAAATATCTCGGCCGATATTTTTCGACGACTCACTTGCGCCTCAATTTGCCCACCCAGCGCGGAGAGGCTGGCGCGCCCCTGTTGAACATGAAAGGTGAGGTTGTTGGCATCTTGGTGAGCAGCTTGGAAAACAACTCGGCCTGTTATGCCGTGCCAATTGAGGCGGCCGAGAAAATACGCAGCGATTTCGTCCGTTTCGGGGAAGCCAAGCACGGCTGGGTCGGGATCAATGTTTCCGAGGCGTCGAAGCCGGTGGAAGGTTCACGGGCGGAAATGACGCAGATCATGGAGGGCACGCCAGCGGCCAATTCCGGAATCAAGTCCGGCGACATTCTCTTGCAAGTGGGACGCAAGAAAGTAAGTGAACCCGAAGACGTGCTGGATGCTTCGTTCTTCATCACCGCCGGCGACACCGTCCCGATCACCGTGGTCCGCGGGAATCAAAAGCTGACCTTTAATGTGCGGGCCGATCTTCATCCGGCCAGCCAGCGTGGGCCGTTAATTGCCTCGCCGACGATGAATCAGGCGATTCCGCTCAAGCTCGATTCCGAGGCGCAGCGCACGCCTTAGATCCAGGACGCGTTCAGCGCGCCAACATCTTCCGAAACTCCGCTTCGTCGAGAATGCGAATGCCGATTTGTTTCGCTTTCGCGAGCTTGCTGCCCGCATCTTCCCCTGCCAGGACGTAGTTCGTTTTTTTGCTGACGCTGCTGCTGACTTTGCCGCCGAGCGCTTCGATTTCCTCCGTTGCTTCTTCTCGTGTCATCGACGGCAGCGCTCCGGTAAGGACAAAAGTTTTTCCGGCCAGCGGCAATTCTGCGACTTTTCTCGCGGACACCTTTTCGCTCTTAGGCTGGATTCCCAACTGCTTCAGTCGCTGCAGAATTTTTTTGCCGGCAGCCGATGCGAAGAAATTGAGTACGCTTTGTGCAACCACCGGCCCCACTTCGGTGACGATTCCGACTCCTTTTCCAGCTTTGCTTTTTGATCGCTCTGCGAAGCCGGCTTGAATAAGCCGTTCGGCGATCTCGTTCGCGTTTTGTTTTTGTTCCCGCTTCTCGTGGTAATCTAAAACGTCCCGCAACAATCCTGAATGGGCTGCGTTGTCGATGCTGTCGTGAAAACGAGCCAGCTGCGTTGCAGTCGTCTTGCCGACCTCCGGAATGGCGAGAGCGAAAAGCCAGCGTGAAACCGGAAAAGTTCTCGCGCGCTCAATCGCATGAATGGCTTTGGTCGCATTTTTCTCCCCGAAAATCCGCGGCGCTTCTTCCGTGCCGAGGTTCAATTTGGCGAGTTGCTCTAGCTTTAGCTCAAACAAATCAAGCGGCTCGCGCACAAGGCCGCGCTCGACCAACTTGTCGGCCACAATTCCACCGACACTTTCGATGTCGAGCGCGCCGCGCGCCGCGAAAAACTCCACGCGCCGCGTTGTCTGCGCCGGGCACTGAATATTTTCGCAACGCCAGGCGACGAACTGCGGATCGCGCCGGACTGGGCCGCCGCAGACAGGGCATTTGCCGTGAATATGCTTGAAGAAATCAAAAGGAGCTGCACTCCGTGGTCGCTTCGACTTCACCACCTCAACGACAGCCGGGATGACTTCGCCGGCTTTCTCGATCACAACTGTGTCGCCGATCCGGATGTCCTTACGCTTGATCTCGTCCTCGTTGTGCAGGGTGGCGCGGCCAACAGTGCTTCCGCTAACCAGCACCGGTTCGAGCACAGCGACTGGCGTCAAAATTCCAGTGCGACCGACCTGGATTACGATATTGAGCAAACGCGTTTCGGCACGTTCCGCTTCGTATTTGTATGCAATCGCCCAGCGCGGCGATTTGGCCGTGAAGCCAAGCCGCTCGCGTTGCGCGAACGCATCGACTTTTACCACCGCGCCGTCGGTCTGATAAGCAAAATCGTGTCGCACGCGATCCAATTCGCGAATCGCGTTCAAAATCTCGTCAACGGAATCTGCCCGCCACCAGCGTTCGCTGCTGGGTAAGTCTAATTCTTTGAGCAAGGGAAATAGTTCGGAGTGTTTTTTAAGATCGACATCTTCCACTGCGCCGGTTCCGTAGAAAACAATCCCAAGGGGACGTTTCGAGACGATACTCGGGTCCAAATGTTTCAATGACCCGGCGGCTGCATTTCTCGGATTCGCGAAGAGCGGCAGGCCGACCTTGCTTCGTTCTTCGTTTAGTTTTGTGAAGCCGCCTCGATCCATGAAAACTTCGCCGCGCACCTCGAAAACTTTCGGTGCGCGGCCCCGCAAGTGATGCGGGATGGAACGAATGGTTTTAATGTTTTGCGTTATATCATCACCCACTGATCCGTCCCCGCGTGTAGCTGCATGACGAAGCCGCCCGTTTTCATAAAGCAGAGAAACGGCGACGCCGTCTACTTTTGGCTCGATCACGACCGGGATCTTCTCGTTGGGTAACAGACGCATGATTCGGGCATAAAAACTTGCGACTTCCTTCTCAGAGTAAGTGTTGTCGAGACTAAGCATCGGCACGCGATGCGGGATTTGCGCGAAGGCTTGCAGCGGTTTGCCCCCGACCTGTTGCGTCGGCGAATCGGGCGACACGAGCTGCAGGAAACGCGCCTCCAGAGCGACAAGTTCCTGGTAGAGCCGATCGTATTCTCGATCGCTGATTGTCGGCGCGGCTTCCTCGTAATAGCGGCGGTTGTGTTCTTCGATTTCGCGGCGCAATTGGGCGACACGTTTTGCCGCTTGCCTTTCATCCACAGTCATGTGGGATGATATAAGTCGGCGGAATATTCAGCAATGGAGCGCAGCGAGAAAATCCTCGGCGTGGAGGGCGGCGGTACCAAGACCGCCTGGGTCTTGGTTGAACGAATTGAAGCCGGGTTTGCTGACCCCGCTTCACAGTGGCGCATTGTCGATCAAGGAAAATTGCCGCCTTCGAATTTTCGCCTCACCACGCCGGAACGTTTGCGCGCGATTTTTTCCGAACTTCCTAAGGAAATCGATCGCGCGGGAATTTTTCTCGCCGGTTGCGGTCCCGGTGAAGATCAACAATCGCTCTCACGTCTCAGCGCGGAAATCTGGTCAACTGCGAAAATCATTGTCGGTAATGATCGCGAATCGGGTTTAGCAGCAGCTCTCGAACATGGCGACGGGATTGTGGTCAACGCGGGAAGTGGCTCTTCGGTAACCGGGCGTCGTGGCGACCGGATTGAGAACGCGGGCGGGTGGGGACATGTTCTCGGCGACACGGGCGGCGGTTATTTTCTTTCCATTCGAGCGCTGCGCCTGATCTTGCGTGAATACGATTTGCATCGTGTTGAGATGCAATTTACTGCGAAAATCCTGCACGCACTTTCGCTGAACAATCTTGACGAACTCGTTCGCTGGGCGCAAACGGCGGACAAAATGGAAATCGCCATGCTCGCACCGGTCGTTTTTGAAGCCGCGGCGAGCGGCGATGCACGCGTAATGGAAATCATCGAGAGCGGCGCTAAAGTTCTGAGCGAATACACCGAAGCAGTCGCGGCGCGGCTTCATTTGCTCGCGCCAAAGGTCATGCTGCTCGGTGGACTGTTTCACCGCGATTCGATCTACACGCACGCATTTCGGCGCAGACTTAAGAAGAATCTTCCCGATGCCCGCGTGGCAACAGCGGAGCGACCTCCTGAACTCGGTGCCGCGTGGCTCGCGGCAGAGTTGAGCGACCACGTCACTTTTAAATCGAAGCTTCCCGAAAACGAGATCGACAATCTGGCTGCCGCACTCACCGAACAGCGCAACCCGCGCTCGGAAAATCTGGAAAAAATGAATCCGCGTGCCTTGGTCGAGCTTTTTGTTGAGGAAGAGAAATTTGTTCAAGATGCGCTGCGAGGGGCGATTGTCGATCTCGCTCGCGCCATTGGAATTGTGACCGAATCGCTACGAAACGGCGGCCGCTTGTTTTACATCGGCGCCGGGAGCAGCGGTCGTATTGGGGTCCTCGATGCTAGTGAAATCCCGCCAACTTTTGGCGCATCGCCCGACCTGGTGCAGGGATTGATTGCCGGAGGTGTGACCGCGCTTTATCGCAGCGTCGAAGGTGCAGAAGACGAGAAAAGCGCCGGCGCGTTGGCATTGGACGAGCGCGGAATTAAAGATATCGATGTTGTGATTGGCATCACGACCAGCGGGCGAACACCTTTTGTCCTCGGTGCGCTTGCGCGGGCAAAATCGTTGGGAGCGAAGACCATTCTGCTCACCTGCAATCCAGCCCCCACAACAGCCCCAGTCGATCTTGCAATTCATTTCGCGGTTGGACCGGAAGTTCTCACCGGGTCAACAAGGTTGAAGGCCGGCACCGCGACTAAAGTTGCGCTCAATATCATTAGCACAGGCGCGATGGTCGCTCTCGGCAAAGTGCGCGGCAATTTGATGATCGATCTGCACACTTCCAATACAAAGTTGCGCGATCGCGCGGTGCGGGTGGTCGCCGAGCTGGCTGATTGCGATTACGATTCCGCAAGGCGCGAACTTGAAGCGAGCGGATGGAATTTGCGCTCGGTTGTAGACAAGATCGAGAAGTAATTACGTAATGCCCGATCTGGGGTTCGAAGGAGAGCGGTAAATTTTATGCGACTTATTGAAGATTATCGGACGCGAAGTCGCGATTTTTTTTAACCCGACAAGCGCAACCGCATGCCCCGGCACGAAGGAAGGTAAGACTCAACCGAAAGGAAAGGAACCTTATGCTCTGGACAATATTTGTGATCTTGCTTGTGCTTTGGCTTCTTGGATTGGTTAGCTCTTACACCTTGGGTGGGTTCATTCATATCCTGCTCGTGATTGCGATTGTAGTGCTGATTATCAATTTGATCCAAGGCCGCCGCCCATTGTAAGCTCGCACCAATGAAACCGGCCGGCATCGTCGGCATCATTCTCATCGTCGTCGGTATCATTGCGTTTGCCTATGGCGGCTTTACCTACACGACCCGCGAAAAAGTGATCGATGCGGGGCCACTGCAAGTGAACGCCGACAAAGAGCACCACGTTGCGTTTTCTCCGGCGCTCGGGGGGATCTGCCTGGTCGGCGGGATCGTCCTGGTAATCGTAGGCAGCCGAAGAAGCTGATTGCGACTAACCTCCGCCCGCCTTCAATACGGCAAAGGTTTTGCTGCCTTTGCGATCGAGATAGAGAAGGACACCGCGCTTCGGATCAGCTTTGGTGAGCGCTTCGCGGAAAGATGGCACGTTCGTGACCGGTTTGCCGTCCACTTCGGTAATAATGTCCTCGCGCTGGATGTCCTGTTGCGCGGCAAGGCTGTTGTCCGCCACATCGGTGACAATGACACCTTGTTGAACAGCGAGATGAAGACGTTCAGCAACTTCCTTGGTCAAATCTTGCACCTGCAAACCAAACTTGCCGGCATCTTCCTGTTTTGGTTGACCGGGCTGGATCGGCTCATTTGAAGCCCGCGCGATCTCATTAGGTAATTCCCCGGTCTTCACCGGGATCTTAATCGCCTGACCTTTTCGCCAAACGGTCAGCTCGACATTTTGGCCGATCTTCTTTTTCAAAATCTCGTGCTGCAGCTGCGAGTCGGTGTCGACCGGCGCTCCATCGACATGCGTAATCACATCGAACGGCCGCAGATCGCTTTTGTAGGCGGGCGCGTCGGCTTCGATCGTGCGCACGACCACGCCTTTATCCGCGCCTTTGAGCAAATCGCGGATTGATGGATCGTCGCCGAGCGTCTCAATGCGGATGCCAAGCCACGGCCGCACGATCTTGTGACCGGCAATAAGTTCGGCGCCGATCTCTTTTGCCATGTTAATTGGAATGGCGAAACCCAGTCCGCGATTCATGCCATTGATCAGCGTGTTCATGCCAATCACTTTGCCGTCGATGTCACAAAGCGGGCCGCCGCTGTTGCCCGGGTTGATCGACGCGTCGGTCTGCAAATAATCCGAAATGGAGTAGCCGCCGGTGGCGAGCAATTTGTTCCGGCCTTTGCCGCTAACCACGCCGTAGGTGAACGTGTAATCGA
>VBQB01000265.1 GCA_005887855.1 Verrucomicrobiota bacterium
GCCGCACATTTTTGCGACGCACGACAGCGGCAAAACGTGGACGGAGATTGCTAACGGAATAGCCCCCGGCCAAATCGTCAACGCAGTTCGCGAAGATCCGGAACGGAAAGGCCTCCTGTTCGCCGGAGCGGAAAAAGGCGTTTACGTTTCGTTCGATGACGGTGCGAACTGGGAATCGTTGCGATTGAATCTGCCAGCGAGTTCTGTGCGCGACCTAGTTGTTAAGAACAACGATCTCATCGTCGCGACGCATGGTCGCGGGTTCTGGGTCCTCGACAACATCACGCCGCTGCGGGAACTCAACAGGAACCAGCACGAGAATCTGCTGTTTAAACCGCGGACTGCGTTGCGCGTTCGCGTGAACCTGAACACCGACACGCCGTTGCCCCCGGATGAACCAGCTGGGGAAAATCCCCCCGACGGCGCGATGATCGATTATTTCCTTTCGAAAGATGCGAGCGGTCCGGTAACGATCGAGATCAAAGACGGCAAAGCCCAGTCAGTTCGGAAATATTCAAGCGCAGATGTGCCGGTACAGGCGAATCCGAAACGGCTCAAAATTCCGAGCTATTGGATTCGGCCGCCGCAATCAGTCTCCACGAAAGGAGGCATGCATCGGTTTCTGTGGGACATGCATTACACGCCGGTCCCGCATGTGGAACCGGAGTTTCCGATCTCCGCGACGTATCGCAACACGGCACCGACGGCGACATCACCATGGGCTGGGCCGGGTGATTACACGGTTACGTTGACCGTCGGCGACAAAACGTTCAGCCAACCGTTGACCGTCGCAATGGATCCACGCGTTAAAACATCGGCAGCCGACCTTCAGGAACAGTTCGCTCTCTCGTGGCAGTTGTATCAGCTACGGCTTCAGCTGGCGCCGATCGGCAAGAACTTTGACGAGATCGCCGAGCAGCTAACGAAACTCAAGGCACAGGCTGCGGAGCGACCTGACGTCACGCAAAAACTGGAGGCCTTTGCTCAAATACTCATGAGGTTTGGGCCGCCCCATCCGCGGCCAGGTGCTCCACCCTCGCTTTTCGTTTTGGAATCGACAACGCACCTGTTCAACGAGATCGAAGGCGCAGATGCTGTGCCAACAGCTGCAGTCAAGGTCGCAGTCGCGGATCTCCAGACAAAAATCGAACCGATGATGGAAGCGTGGCGCAAATTACTCGAAGCCGATCTTCCCGCGTTGAATCAGCAATTGAAGCAAGCGGGATTTCTGGAAATCAAAACTGAGGTTGAGCAGGTGAGTCGTTGAGAGGGTTGAGGCCGCAGTCATCGCCAGCGCATAATGTACGTTAAAATTTGTGGAATAAGACGACACGAAGATGCCTTGCTAGCTGCTGAGCTCGGTGCTGATGCTATCGGCCTTTTGGTCGGCCAAAGACATAATAGCCCGGACTTTATTTCTGCTGCTGTTGCGAGGGACATTTCTAGCGCATTGCCGCCGTCGGTGGAAGCAGTGCTGGTAACCCATATAGAAGAGATAGGTGAACTTGAGCGGCTGTTGCAGCAGAGCGGAATCACGACCGTCCAACTTCACAGCGAAATTGCTCCCCACTCTGTGGAACGTTTGCGGGGCCGGCTTCCCTACGTGAAGATATTCAAGTCCGTCAATGTCATTTCTGCCGACAGTGTCGCCTATCCTGAAGCCTTCGAGAAGCTGGTGGACGGTTTCGTTCTCGACACGATCAATGTGGCGACTGGTCAAGTAGGAGGTACTGGAAAGATGCATGATTGGTCGGTCAGCCGGCAAATTGTCATGCGCTACCCGGAAATTGCGATTATCCTCGCTGGCGGTCTGAATTCTGAAAATGTGCGATCTGCGATCGAATACGTGCATCCGTTTGGCGTTGACGTGAATTCAGGAACGAAAGGATCCGACGGATTTAAAGATGCTCGCAAAATGCGTGAGTTCATCCGTGGAGCCAAGCGCTTAGGCGCGACAGGACGCTGGGATGATTGAGACTTGCCGGAGGCCCAACGGCAAAGCATCATAGGTGTATATACACTCATCATGACTGGAACAGGCGACCGAAAAATACAGAGACCGCAGTCAGCAACAGCGGCTACAGAATACGGCTACCCGCCTTCGCGCAAGCTACGGCGTGGCGGGCAGGAGAATCGCGGGTGATCCGCCTCCGCGGAGTCTCCGTCTTTGCTAAAGCTCCGACGTGACAAGACGGCGTGGCAAGCAGTTTTGACTAGCAATCGCAGCTCTTGCCGCAATTGCATGCCTTGCCGTTATTCATCGGGCAATTCTTGCCCGTCTTCTTGCAGGCGGGTTGATCTGCCGAAAAGGCAGTCGCGCAAATAAGCGCGGTGAGAATCGAAAACAAAATTTTGGCGTACTGTTTCATACAAGATTTAATCTTCTCATATAGCTAAAGTTGCGCGAATTGCGTCAGGTGCTCAAGCCTGTCGGTTTACCGCCAGTGATGATGAGAACGCCAATAACCGTGTCGGCCGTGGAATCGGTGGGCACCGTAGAACCCGAACCGCGGCCCGTAATAGCCATAGCCCGGGTAGATGACGACGCCAACCGGCGGAGGGGGAGCGTAGCTACGGCGCGGCAGGCCCCCTCCGCGTCCGCTACGGCGTGGCAGGCTTTTTCTCCACCAGCGACAGGAACGCTTCGTAACCTTCACCTTTCATTCTCTCGATTGGAATGAAATGGAAGGCGGCCGAGTAAACGGAGTAACTTTGTCCACTGGGCGATTTCGGGTCGGGAAAGATATAGCCTAGGCGGGCGTTGCTTCGTTTGGCGCGCACCTCGGTGCGCTGCATA
>VBQB01000266.1 GCA_005887855.1 Verrucomicrobiota bacterium
GGTGGCGCATCGAGCCCTTCGGTCACGACGATGAAGTGATGGATCAGCTCTTCCATCTTTGTCATTACCCGCGATTTTGGTGGGGTCATATTTTTCCAATCTACGACGTTGATCGGTCCGCTGGGAAGCTTATCGATCACTTGGCGCAGGATTCGCACGCTCTGGCGCATTTCCTCAATCCGCACCAGATAACGATCATAACAATCGCCCGCGGTGCCGATCACCACGTCGAAATCATATTTGTCGTAATCGAGGTACGGGTGTTTGCGCCGCAAATCGTGGTCGATCCCGCTTCCGCGCAGCCGACGTCTTTGGTCCGATCGACAAAAATTTTGTTCCGGGTCAGCAGCCTGTCGCACTCGTTCAGGCTCGGCCCGAAATCGTCGAGGAATTTTTTCAATTGGGGAATAAAGCGCTCGGGCAGATCGCGGATTTGCCCGCCCACGCGAGTGTACGACGTTGTGAAGCGGGCGCCGGTGAGCAACTCGAAAAGATCGTAAAGTTTTTCGCGCTCGGTAAAAGTGTAGAGAAACACGGTCATCGCGCCGAGGTCGAGCGCCATGGCGCCAAGACCCATCAGATGCGAGGAAATCCGCGATGTTTCGCAGCAAATCGTGCGAATCGCTTTTCCACGCGCTGGAACTTCCCACCCCATCAGTTTTTCAACTGCCAGCGTGTAGGCCACGTTGTTTGAAAGTGGCGCGAGGTAATCGAGCCGGTCCGTGTATGGGACAAACTGATTGTACTGCATGTTCTCAGCGATTTTCTCGTCGCCACGATGCAAAAAACCGATGTCCGGCGTCGCCTTGGTGATGATCTCACCATCGAGCTCCAGCACGAGCCGCAACACACCGTGCGTCGCCGGATGCGACGGCCCCATGTTGAGCACCATTTTTTCGCCAATGTCGTCATCGGCCGGCTGTCGCAGAGCTGCATCCGCTGCAGCCACTCGCGTGACGGCATCGGGCGATTCAATTTCGCGCGTCGTAAAAGGCATGAGATTGGACAGTGATTTATGCTGGCGAGTGGGAGTGCTTGCGCAAGCTCAAATTCTGGGGACCGCGCGCGCTCGCCGGAACTTCCGCTCGCACCCGTGATGGAACGCGATTAACTAAAAGATCATAGCAAAAAAAATCGCACTACTCTTCGCGGGCCAGGGCGCACAAAGTGTCGGCATGGGACGCGAACTGGCGGAGAACTTTCCACCTGCGGCCAGCTTGTGTGCACAAGCTGATGAAATCCTCGGCCGGCCGTTGACTGAAATTATGTGGAACGGACCGGAGGAAACGCTTACGACGACATCAAATTGCCAGCCTGCCTTATACCTCCATTCACTGGCGGCGCTGGCCGTCGTCCGTGAATTATTTGGCGATTTTCCAATCGATTGTGCAGCTGGCCTGTCTCTCGGGGAAATGACTGCGCACGCCACAGCGGGCACGTTCGATTTCGCGGCCGGTCTGAAACTTGTGCAGAAGCGTGGTGAATTCATGGACGAAGCCTGTGCGGCAACGCTTGGCGGTATGGCCGCGATGATCGGTGGCCAGGAGAACGACGTTCGGCGACTGGCTGCCGACGAGGATGTCGATATCGCCAATATTAATTTGCCGGAACAAATTGTAATTTCCGGCGAACTTGCCAAGGTCGAGACGGCGGTTGGCGTGGCTAAGGAATACGGCATTCGGCGTGCAACAATGTTAAATGTCGGTGGCGCGTATCATTCACGCTTGATGGAGAGCGCTTACCGTAAGTTAGGGGACGCTCTGCTTGACGTAGAGATGCAAATTCCGCAATTCCCGGTCATCAGCAATGTCACCGGCGAAGAGGCCGCGACACTTCCGGAAATTCGGCGCACATTACAGGAGCAGGTGACAGCGACGGTTCGCTGGTACGATTGCATGCAGCGGATGCTGGCGCGCGGCTGCGAGTTTTTTATCGAGCTGGGACCGGGTAGCGTGCTGGCTGGTTTGGCCCTGCGCACACGAAAAGATTTGACCGCGATGTCGGTTAGCGACCCGGAATCTGCGCAACGTTGCGCCACGCAAATGCGCGCGGTTCTGGCGTAGCATCATGGGAAAAGGGATGCTGTGAGTTTTGTTAGTGCGTGCACATGGTAATGTGATTCCGAGCAAGCGAGGAACTCACAAATGCGGCACACATCACACCAGGCTAAGGGTCTTTTCCTGACGTTCAGGATGAGACACTGAGGGCCACTACATGACAACAGAATCTGATCACCTAATTTCCTCTATGACACTCTCCCAACGGATCGACTCGGATCTTAGAGAGGCGATGCGCTCCAAGGATGCGGCCAGGCTGAGCGTTCTGCGCATGTTAAAATCTGCTTTGAAGTACGGCGCGATTGCAAAATCAGACACAGAAGCTGAGCTGAGCGAGGCTGAAGCCGCGCAGGTTATTCGCAAGCAGGTCAAGCAACGCCAGGATTCCATCGAAAGTTTTGAGAAAGGCGGCCGCACGGAACTGGCCGAAAAGGAAAGAAAAGAATTGTCGATCCTGAACAGGTATTTGCCGCAGGCTATGAGCGCAGATGAAGTGGCGAACGTGGTGCGGGAAACGATCGCCGAGATCGGGGCCACATCGAAAGCCCAGATGGGCGCGGTGATGAAAGCGTTGCAGGCGAAAGTCGCCGGTCGCGTGGACGGCAAAACGCTGGGCGCGGAAGTGCAGAAGCAACTTTCGTGATTCGTTAAGGCGTTGAAGTGTTGAAGCGTTGAAGCGTTGAAGCGCAAACAATGGCTTCCGCTTCAACGCTTCAACCCTTTAACGCTGTGTTAACCGCAATCATCGTCGCCGCCGGTGACAGCCGCCGCATGGGTTTCGATAAGTTGTTTGCGGCGATTGCCGGCAAACCAGTCATCGCGCACACGATCCGCGCATTTGAGCGCGCGAGCTCAGTTGATGAAATCATCGTAGTCGCCCGGGAAGATCGCCACGAGGAAATCAAAGCGATTGTCCGCGACGAAAATTTCTTGAAGGTGCAGTCGATCATTCCTGGTGGCAAACAACGGCAGGATTCCGTGCGCGCTGGCCTGGACCATTTGGATTCGTTTGCACGTTACGTGGCAGTGCACGATGCCGCGCGGCCGTTGATTACTCCGGGACAGATCGAACGCGTATTCCAGCGATGCGCGGATCATGGCGCTGCCGCGCTGGCTGAGCCAATCAATGACACATTAAAACGTGCAGACGCCGATCTCATTGTCACCGATTCGGTCGATCGGCATCAACTGTATGCAATGCAAACTCCTCAAATTTTCGAGCGGCAATTGATCGAGAAGGCGTATCGCGCTGTTTTTGCCGAAAACATCTCGGTAACAGACGAGGTTTCGGCGGTCGAGCGACTCGGTCGCAAGGTGGTTCTCGTTCTGAATGATGACTTCAATTTCAAAGTGACGTATCCGCGGGATTTGCCGCTTGCGGACTTTATTCTTAAGCAACGAATGGACTTCGTCGCGAATTGACGTTGTCCGTAGTCGAAGGCGCAGCGTCAGCGGCCCATTGCAAGCCGCTCGGCGAGGAGCTGCGGCAGGCCAGCTTTGGAAATCTTCTTTTGCGCGGTCGCCAGATCGTACTTCACGCGCGCTAATTCGACCAGATTGTTCTCGACATCGTAAATGCAATAGGCAGCGCGCCAGTTTCCGTCGCGTGGTTGCCCCACACTGCCCACATTGATGAAATATTTTTTGGCTGGCTCGATGCGAATGTGTTCGGTACTTTCGTGCCGGACGCCCTGGTCCCGAATAAATACCATGGGCATGTGTGTGTGGCCGAAAAAACAGACTGCGGTGCGCTGATATGTGAAACTCGCGACAGCATCGAGGTTGCTAAAGACATAACCCCATTGGCCGGGCGTATCGAGGGTGGCATGCACGATCGTAAAATCGTGTACCCGCTTCTGTAACGGCAAGCTGCGCAACCATTCCTTGTGCTGGTCCATCAAATTGTCGCGGGTCCACTGGATAGCTTGCTCGGCTAGTTCATTAAAACGTTCCGAGGACGCGGAAAGCGTTGCCTCCTCGTCGTGATTGCCTTTCACCACGGGACAATCCAGTTCGCGGACACGTTCGAGGCATTCTCGCGGATTTGCGTTGTAACCGACCACGTCGCCCAAGCACAAGAAATGGGTGCATCTACGCTTGCGCGCGTCTGCCAGTACCGCTTCGAGCGCTTCGAGATTAGCGTGGATATCACTCAAAATTGCGAAACGCATTATCAAAAGTTAAACTGCTGAAAGATTAAAACGTTACAATCGAAGCGTTCGGTCGTCGCTAAGAATGCAAGTATCCAACTCCGAATCAGTTCGCGAGCAGGCCATTTGGCTATTTAACGACTTTGTTTTCTTACGGAATTCGTTGTTCCTGCGGGATTCCAAGTTTGTCTTCGAGAAATTTCATCCGCTTGATTAACATA
>VBQB01000186.1 GCA_005887855.1 Verrucomicrobiota bacterium
ATCGACTTCGGCCATTTCCGACGCCTTCACCGTCTTATTGCGTCCTTCGTAATCAATCACCAGCAGACTCTCGTCGCTGACGATCTTGTATTTGTCGAACATCTCTTTGGCGCGGGAAAGGTTGCGCTCGGGATCGATGTGCTCAATGTCGATCCTTCCTTTCCCCGCATACTGATATTCCGTCAGCAAATTTTGCACGTCCGTGCTGATGGGTGTGTTCGGGGAAAAGAAAACAGTAATGTGCATCTTGCCTTTGATGGTGCGGAGGAAACGTTTCGTCTTGTCCGAGAGTGCATATTTCTGGTCGCGGGAAAAATCCCAGCGTTTGTAATGTCTGAAGGCGATGGAATTCACCATCGCGGCGAGAAACAGAATGAGGATGATTTGCGCCAGAACGTTAAAACTGATCTGGACGCGTCGGATTTTTTTCGGACGAGCGCGCCGGATGGTCTCTTTAGCCATCGTCACAGCCTCCATTTGCGGGATTGGAATGCCTGATAGGTGAGCGCCAGTAGCACAATGGTCATGCTCACGTAGAGAACGATTGGCCGTGTATCGATTACACCCCGCGAAAATGTTGCCATATGCTCGATCGCGGAGAAGTAGCCAAGCAAGTCGCGTGTCGCGGAGCTAACATCGAGAAGAATGAATTGAACCAATCCCAGAAAGAACAGCAGCGTAATTGCGCAGAACGAAATGATTGCGGCGACGATCTGGTTCTTCGTCAGAACGGAGGCGAGGCAACCGACGGAAAGATAAAACATCCCAAGCATCAAAAGCATTAAATACGAACCCCAGTACGCAGCGGCGGAGTTTGCCGCGAGGTGCCCCGTGATGATTTGGAAAATCACGAAGTAACAAATTGTCGGAATCCAGAGGACGAGATAAAAAACCAGCGCGCCGAAAAACTTCGAGAGCACGACCTGCCAATCACGCACGGGTACGGTCATAAGCGGCTCAATCGTGCCGAGCTTAAATTCTTCCGCGAACAGGCGCATCGTGATGAGGGGAAAAATCAAGACGAAGGCGAACCAAAAGAAGATCGAGTTAAAAAAAGCTTCCTGCACCGAGTATTGCACCTGACGCTGGTTCATGAAGGAAACCTGAAAATAGAAATCGACGCCGCTGATGAGCAGGAAAAAGATCAGGACGATGTAAGCGATCGGCGAGTAAAAGTAGCTGCGTACCTCGCGCGAGAGGAGAGTGTAAAACTTACGCATAATCGCTAGATCGACATCTGCTTTGCATCAGCCTCAGACTACATCGGGATGCGTGAGCTCGACGAACACGTCCTCGAGGGTCGCTCGGCGTTGCGTCAGTTCGCGTACGGCCCACCGCCGGTCGGTGGCAAGCCGAAAGATCTCCTCACGCACGTCTGCGCCTGACTCGACACGCAACGAGAATATTTTCCAATCGCCGTCCACATCCACAGTTACATCGCGAACACCTGAAACCTTCTTTAGCTCTTCGGCGCCGTCGTCGGGTGCCACTTTTGCCTCAAGCACCACCCCACCGGCTTGCCTGATTTTGCCGAGCAAATTTTCCGGCGTATCGCATGCCTCAATTCGGCCTTTGTGAATGATAATTACCCGGCTGCATGTCATTTCGACCTCCGGCAGAATGTGAGTCGAGAGCAAAATGGTGTGCTGTTTGCCAAGACTCTTGATGAGCTGGCGTACCTGCCGGATTTGGTTTGGATCGAGGCCGATGGTCGGCTCATCGAGAATGAGAAGGTCGGGCTCGTGCAAGGGCGCGTCGGCCAGGCCAACCCGTTGCCGGTAACCTTTGGAAAGAGTACCGATTAACTTCTTCTCCACTTCCTTGAGGCCACAAAGTTCCCTTACATCGCCGACGCGTTCCGCGACGCGACGGTGTGGCACCCCTTTAAGCGCCGCGCGATAGTCGAGGTATTCCGTCACGCGCATATCGTTGTAGAGCGGCACATTTTCTGGCATGTAACCGAGATGCGCCCGGGCCTGAAGCGATTGCTCAAAAATATCGAACCCGGCAATGGTCGCGCGACCCGACGTTGGCGGCATGAAGCTGGCCAAAATGCGCATCGTGGTGGTCTTGCCCGCACCGTTCGGTCCTAGAAAGCCCATAATTTCGCCTTGGGCGACTTCGAAACTCAAATCCTGGATGGCAGGCTGGCCGGCGTAACGCTTAGTGAGATTTTCAACCTTTATCATTTTGCGATACTTCCATGAGACAATCGAACCTCGATTCCGTTGCCAATTTCTTTATCAACGCGCCGCCATCGTCAAAGTCTCAACCTGCTGACCTTGCCCGCGGGCGCGAATGACGCCGATGGCAAAATCGACACTTGTACCACTTTGCACCCGACCAAGCAGATCCTCGATTTGTTTGACAGAGTTCACTTCGTCCTGGCCGACGCGATAAATCACCAGACCGCGCTCAATTCCCGCTTGATCTGCCGGACTCCCCGGTTCAACTGCGGTAATCAAAACGCCGTGGCCTCGCGCATAACCGAGCGCGTCAGTTAATTCCTCGCTCAAATCCTGCAGTTGCATTCCGAACGAGTGCTCCACGTTCGATGCCGATGCTTCGCTGGTTGACGGTTGTTTCTTGGGCTCGGGCTGGTTCTGCGCGGTTTTTTTGAACCGGGCAATGCTATTGCGCACCACCTCCGCCGGAATAGCGAAACCAAGTCCCTGGGTCGGCACGCCCTGCGGCGTGAACGCCATCTTTGCTGAGCTGATCCCGACCAGTCGCCCGGAAATATCAATCACTGGCCCGCCGCTGTTACCCGGATTGATTGCCGCATCCGTCTGGACCAGGTCCTTGTATTCGACGTTATCGATTGTGATATCGCGCTTGACCGCGCTCAGAACTCCCCGACTGATCGAGCTGCCGTAACCGACGGCGTTGCCGACTACGATCACCGTTTCACCGAGCAAATTCGGGGAAATATTGTCGAGATTGATAAATGGAAACGCGACTTTGGAGTCGATTTTGATGAATGCCAGATCGGTTTGGTCGTCGCCGGCAATGTAGTGGGCATTGTAGGTTTTGCCATCATTCGTCGTCACTTGAATCTTCAAATCGGCGGCGCGCTCCACCACGTGTTGGTTGGTCACGATGTAACCCGCTGGATCGACAATGAAACCTGAGCCGAGGCTCTGGAGAGTCTGACGAATTTCGCGCGGCCGGGCTCGATCGTAGCCGAAGAATTGCGCGTAAAAATCCTCAAATGGATCGCGCACCGTTCGCCTTACCATACGCTCCGTGTTGATATTCACGACCGCGGGCAAAACTTTCCCCACCGCCAAAACAGCCGGTTCCGAAGCCGGATCAGCCTGCGCGAAAGAGATTGGCGATCTTCCGAAGATCAGTAGAGCGACGACCACAAGAATAAGCGTGCGGTTGGCACATTGCGTTGGTAGCGCACGCGTGACGCGTGCGCTGCCCGGATTTTCCGGCACCGCACCCGGAGAATTTCGCGCCACACTCTTAGGAATAAGCACTTCCGTCGCCGTCATCTGCGCAGCAAGTAACGGAACACTCTTCGCACTGTCAACTTGCCGGGCTGCGTAATAGTCGCAGATTAAATCTGTTATGCGCACTTCAATTGCCACTCGCGCAAACCTCGATTTGATCGAGGAGAATTATAGGCGTTGGCAGCAGAATCCTGAGTCGGTCGATTCGGGATGGGCCGCTTTTTTTGAAGGCTTCGAGCTGGGAGAGATGCCGGAACGTAATGGCGCAGTCGCCAAGGCTATCGAAGTTGGCGAAAGTTCGCTGCAATCGCGAGTGGACGGACTCGTTTTCGCCTATCGAATGCTTGGGCACACGATCGCGCGCGTGAACCCGCTCGCAGAAAAGCGCCCGGAGAATCCGTTGCTGACGCTGCGCGAACTCGGATTTAGCGAAAAGGATCTCAATCTTCGCGTTTCATCGAAGTTCTTCTTCGACAACCGAGAGGTGACCCTGCGCGAGATGATCGCTGCGCTGGAAAAGATCTACGCGGGTTCGATCGGCTCCGAGTTCATGCATATCCAAAACACGCGGATCCGGAACTGGGTGCTCCACCGCCTCGAATCGCGTCCGGCAAAACTGGAGGCGCCTCGTGGGGTGCAAATGGCTTTGCTGCGGGCGTTACTGGAAGCCGAATCGTTCGAGATTTTTTTACACGCGCATTATGTCGGACAAAAGCGCTTCTCGCTGCAAGGCGCGGAGTCGCTGATGGTGATTTTAGACATTATTCTGCAAAAATGTCCGGCCGCCGGCATCGAGGAGATTTGCATGGGCATGGCGCACCGCGGCCGTCTCAATGTGCTCGCCAATTTCTTGAAGAAATCGCTCAACGTTGTCTTTACCGAATTCACCGAAAACTACATTCCTAATTTGGTCGCGGGCGATGGCGACGTGAAATACCATCTCGGCTATCGCACGGTGCGGAAACTTGCGTCCGGCGCGGAAGTTGAAATTCGGCTTTCAGCCAACCCAAGTCATCTCGAAGCG
>VBQB01000187.1 GCA_005887855.1 Verrucomicrobiota bacterium
GAAGACGTCATCAAATTATTTTACAACATCGAGACCCTGAAACTGAGCGACAAACTCGATGAAGAGAAGCTGGCCACGAAGGTGTTGACTGCAGAAATCCGGGACGGCGAAGTGACGGTCGCGCGAGCTTTCGAACCGCTCACTCTGGCAACCGTTCGCCAAATCATAGCGCTCAAGATCACCGAGGTGAAAGTTATCGACATCTCGAATGACGACACAATCGTGAAGGCGCTGAGAAAAGACCCAGCGCACGATCAGGAAGAGGCGCTCAAAGATATCTACCGCCGTCTTCGACCAGGTGATCCCCCAACAGTCGCTAATGCCCGTGCTTTGCTCAAAAGACTCTTTTTCGACCCGAAGAAATACGATCTTGGCCGTGTCGGCCGGTATAAGATCAATCAAAAACTTGGGATCAATATCGATCCGACGGAACGTATTCTGACCGACAAAGACTTTATCGCGGCGATCAAATATTTGATCAATTTGCGTCGCGGGGAAGGGACGCTTGATGATATCGATCACCTAGGCAGTCGACGTGTCCGCACCGTGGGCGAATTGCTGGCGAACCAATGCCGCGTCGGTCTGGCGCGCACCGAACGTCTGGTCAAAGAGCGCATGACCCTTTTCGACATCAACGTAGATGGGATGACCCCGCAGAAGCTAATTAATCCAAAAGCGCTCAGCGCAGTCATCCGAGATTTCTTTGGGCGTTCGCAGCTCTCGCAATTCATGGATCAAACAAATCCGCTGGCGGAATTGACGCACAAACGCCGTTTGTCTGCGCTTGGACCTGGAGGTCTCAGCCGGGAGCGTGCGGGATTCGAAGTGCGCGACGTTCATCCTTCGCATTACGGGCGCATTTGTCCGATCGAAACCCCGGAAGGGCCAAACATCGGGTTGATTAGCTCGATGAGCACGTTTGCCCGCATCAACGAGTTCGGTTTCATCGAGACGCCCTATCGGAAGGTGGAAAAGGGCCGTGTGAAGGACGAGATAGAATATCTCACCGCGGATCGAGAAGAGAATTTCCTCGTGGCGCAAGCCAATGCGCCGATTGACGGACGTGGCCATTTCACCGGGGAAAAAGTATCTGTGCGCTATCGTGGCGATTTTCTTGAAGTTGATCCCGCCAAAGTGAATTACATGGACGTGTCGCCGAAGCAGCTCGTCTCGGTGGCAGCAGGCCTGATTCCGTTCCTGGAACACGACGACGCAAACCGGGCGCTAATGGGTTCCAACATGCAACGCCAGGGTGTGCCGCTGGTCGTTTCCGAGGCGCCACTCGTAGGAACTGGGCTGGAAGAAAAAGTGGCGCGAGACTCGCACGCCGTTGTTCTGTCTACCGAGAGTGGCAAGGTCGCTTCAGTTACAGCGGATCAGATTGTTGTCACGAAAGATGGTCACCTGCCCGAGAGCAAAAGGAAACTTAAGACCGACCCGGAAGCGGGGATTTACGTTTACGAACTGCGCAAGTTCATGCGCTCAAACGCCGGCACGTGCGTAAATCAGAAGCCCATCGTGCGCAAAGGCCAGCACGTGAAACGTGGCCAGGTCATCGCAGACGGCCCGAACACCGATCGTGGGGAGCTTGCGCTGGGACGCAATGTGCTGGTCGCGTTCATGCCGTGGAACGGATACAACTTCGAAGATGCGATCATGATCTCCGAAAAGGTGGTGAAGGAAGACGTTTACACTTCCATCCACATTGACGAATTTGAGATCGGCGCGCGCGATACCAAGCTCGGTCCGGAGGAAATTACACGGGACATTCCCAATGTTAGTGAAGAAGCTTTGCGCAACCTGGGCCCGGATGGCGTAGTGCGCGTCGGAGCGGAAGTGAAGCCGGGCGATATCCTGGTTGGAAAAATCACGCCCAAGAGCGAGACAGAATTAGCGCCGGAAGAACGCCTCCTGCGCGCGATCTTTGGCGAAAAAGCCGCGGACGTGAAGGATACATCGCTTACGGTCCCATCCGGCACCTATGGGATCGTGATGGACGTAAAGGTCTCGTCCCGACGCGAAGTCTCACGCGAAAAGCTCACGCCAGCGGAAACCAGACGACAGCTTAAAACCATCAGCGAAGAGCATAAGCGAAAGAAAGAGGCGTTGATTGAACAATTGACCGATTCGCTTTCGAATGTCCTGCTGGGCGAAAAAGTCCCGCTTGACGCGGTAAACGCCAAAAACGGTGAGATTATTATTCCAGCCAATCGCAAAATCACCAAAACGCTGTTACGCAAGCTGGCGACGGCGCACGATCACGTCGAGATCGATCCAAGCCCGATCCGCAACAGGATCCGTGAAATCATTGGATCGTACGAGCACAAATTTGCAGAGCTCGAGCTCGAGCGCGATCGCGCGACAGACCGGGTAGAGAGCGGAGACGATATCGACCCGGGAATCATCAAGCAGGTGAAGGTTTATATCGCCAGCAAGCGGAAGCTCAGTGTCGGCGACAAGATGGCTGGGCGTCACGGCAACAAAGGCGTCGTCGCCCGAATCGTGCCTGAAGAAGACATGCCTTTCCTGGCAGACGGAACGCCGGTTGAAATTGTGCTTAATCCGTTAGGGGTTCCCAGCCGTATGAATGTGGGACAAGTTTTGGAAACACACCTGGGCGTTGCTGCAAAGGCGCTCGGATTCAAAGTCGCGACTCCGGTGTTCGACGGAATCAAAGAGAAACAGATCGGCGAATACTTGAAGGATGCCAGAAAGAAGGAGGGCTTCACCTGGGTGCAGGACAACGGTAAAGCGCGCCTTTTTGATGGGCGCACTGGCGATCCGTTCGATCAGGAAGTGGTGGTTGGCCACATCTACATGATGAAGCTCGGTCACCTTGTTGCCGACAAGATCCATGCCCGCGCAGTGGGACCGTATTCGCTTGTTACTCAGCAGCCCCTTGGCGGCAAAGCACAATACGGCGGCCAACGCTTTGGCGAGATGGAAGTTTGGGCTCTGGAGGCGTACGGCGCCGCGTACACTTTACAGGAACTCCTGACTGTTAAGTCTGACGATGTGCAAGGCCGAACCCGGATTTACGAATCGATCGTGAAAGGCGACAACTCGCTCGAAGCGGGTACGCCCGAATCGTTCAACGTCCTGATTAAAGAAATGCAGAGCCTCGGCCTCGACGTGAAGGTTGGCGGGCAGCCGCCCAGCTTTCTGGAAAGCGTCGCATAATTTTTAAAATCACAATCATTCGAGAAAATCATGAATGAACATTCCTGGCGTGAATTAGTGGGCGAAGAGCGCCCCGTGGGTTTTGATCAAGTCGCAATCGGTGTTGCCTCGAGCGACACGATGCGTTCGTGGAGTAAAGGGGAAGTTAAAAATCCCGAGACGATCAACTACCGGACATTCAAACCAGAAAAAGGCGGCCTTTTCTGCGAACGCATTTTCGGTCCCACACGGGATTGGGAATGCTCCTGCGGGAAATACAAGCGCATCAAACACAAGGGGGTAATCTGCGATCGATGCGGCGTGGAAGTTACTCTTGCGCGTGTCCGTCGTGAACGGATGGGCCACATCGAATTAGCGGTACCGGTTTCGCACATCTGGTTTTACAAGTGCATGCCTTCGCGGATCGGGCTCATGCTCGACATGAGCGCGCGCCAGCTCGAGCGCGTTATCTATTACGAGGATTACATCGTCATTGATACGGGCAAGACGCCACTGCAGAAGACACAGCTGCTCAATGAAGTCGAGTACCGCGAGGCGCAGGAGCAATACGGCGAAGATTTCGTCGCCGGCATGGGCGCTGAAGCAATTCGGAAACTCCTGGCCGAGATCGACCTTACTCGTTCAAGGATTCCAGAACTCACACGCGCGTCCTGAGTGGATGATTCTGGATGTATTGCCGGTGATTCCGCCGGATTTGCGTCCTTTGGTTCCGCTGGAAGGCGGGCGTTTTGCAACCTCGGACCTGAACGATCTTTATCGCCGCGTCATCAATCGTAATAACCGGCTCAAAAATCTACTCCTCCTCAAGACGCCGGACGTCATTATTCGAAACGAAAAGCGAATGCTTCAGGAAGCCGTGGACGCTTTGTTTGACAACGGCAGGCACGGTCGCGCCGTGACTGGCGCTGGCAATCGACCCCTTAAATCACTGAGCGACATGCTCAAGGGTAAGGGTGGCCGCTTCCGCCAAAACCTGCTCGGCAAACGCGTCGATTACTCGGGTCGGTCCGTGATTGTTATCGGCCCGGAGTTGAAGCTGCATCAATGCGGGTTGCCGAAGAAGATGGCGCTCGTGCTTTTCGAGCCGTTCATTATTCGCCGGCAAAAGCGAATGCTTCAGGAAGCCGTGGACGCTTTGTTTGACAACGGCAGGCACGGTCGCGCCGTGACTGGCGCTGGCAATCGACCCCTTAAATCACTGAGCGACATGCTCAAGGGTAAGGGTGGCCGCTTCCGCCAAAACCTGCTCGGCAAACGCGTCGATTACTCGGGTCGGTCCGTGATTGTTATCGGCCCGGAGTTGAAGCTGCATCAATGCGGGTTGCCGAAGAAGATGGCGCTCGTGCTTTTCGAGCCGTTCATTATTCGCCGGCTGAAGGATCTCGGGTACGTACACACGGTGCGCAGCGCGAAAAAGATGATCGAGCGCCAGACGCCCGAGGTCTGGGACATTCTTGATGAAGTTACCAAGGGTCATCCGGTGTTGCTCAATCGCGCGCCGACCTTGCATCGATTGTCAATTCAGGCTTTTGAGCCGCAGTTGATCGAGGGCGAAGCGATTCGCATCCATCCACTGGTCTGCACTGCTTACAATGCGGACTTTGACGGAGACCAGATGGCGGTGCATGTGCCGCTCTCAGTCGAGGCCCAAATGGAAGCGCGCATGCTTATGCTCGCTCCGAATAACATTTTCTCTCCCTCGAGCGGCAAGCCGATTACCACGCCGTCTCAGGACATCACGCTCGGCTGTTATTACCTGACCCAAAATCCTCGGGGCCAAGGCAAGGATGGCCAGCGGTTGCCGCTCTTCGTGGACGCAGCTGAAGTAGAATTTGCGATGGCAGAGGGCAGCGTTCGCACGCACGACCGCATCCGGATTAAGAACCCCGATTTCGGCCGGCAAACGATCTATGGAAATGCTGAGGATAAAACTATTGAAACCACGGCGGGCCGTGTCGTTTTCAATGAGATTTGGCCCAAGCAACTTGGATTTTTCAACAAGGCCGCGGGCAAGAAACAACTGAGCGACATCATTTGGCGCTGTTACCAAATCGCGGGACCGGCAGAAACGGTCGCGACGTTGGACAAATTGAAAGAGCTCGGTTTTACCGAAGCGACGAAGGCCGGTATCTCAATTGGAATTTCGGATATGATCATTCCGAAAGAGAAGCAGACGGAGCTGGAAAATGCTTACAAGCAGAAACGGCAGGTTGAGCAGCAATATCGCAAGGGCATCATCACCGATGGCGAGCGCTACAACAAGATCATCGACATCTGGACACACGCCGGAGATGAG
>VBQB01000188.1 GCA_005887855.1 Verrucomicrobiota bacterium
TGGGAAGAGTGTTGGCCGCCGCTTGCTGGAGGCTGTCGAAGCCAAGGCCCGAGAACTCGGCTGTTGTAAGCTTACGCTGGAAGTAATGGACAAAAGCTACCGAGCCGTGCGCGCGTACAAGGCTGCCGGTTTTTCGCCCTACACGTTGCAGGCAGAAGCAGGCACGGCAATTTTCATGTCAAAAGCGCTCCATTCAGCCAACTAATCATGTCCGCGCACATAGACCAATTGACCTGCTTTCTTTCTCGAGCGCGGAATGCGACGTTGTTCGCGCTCGCAGTCATCCTGTTTTCCGCGCTGCCCGCCCGGTCCGGACCGGTGCCCGGATCTCTGCCGGCGCAGTGGAACCGTGGTGCCGAGGATTGCGCGGCGTCGCCGCAACCCCCCTTGCAGGTCTACGCCTACGAGCCGCAAACTTTGATTCTGCGCCAAAATCCTTGTGCCAATCCTGAAGCCAACTTTCTCTATCTGCTCATCGGGTCCGAAAAGGCTCTCTTGATCGACACAGGCGCCGTTGCCGATGCAGAGAAGATGCCGCTTGCGCGAACCGTTTTAGTGCTTCTTCCCCTGAAGGACGGCGCCCGACTTCCGTTGCTCGTCGTGCACACGCATCAACACCATGATCATTACGCTGGCGACACGCAATTCGCGTCCCTTCCCGCTGTGCAGGTCATTGCTCCAGACTTGGCGTCCGTTCGTGCCTTCTTCGGGTTCGACCATTGGCCGGAGGGCATTGCCCATTTGAATTTGGGCGACCGGGTAGTCGATATCGTGCCAACGCCGGGACATGAATCTGCTCACATCGCTTTTTACGATGAGAGGACCGCGCTTTTCTTTTCAGGCGATTTTGTGCTGGCGGGCCGACTCACGATCGAGGACACAGCGGCGGAGAAGAGGAGCGCTGCGCGCGTCATTGCTTTTTTGGCAAATCGCCCTGTCGCCCATACCCTAGGTGGACACATCGAACGCGACACGGCAGGTCACACTTACGCCGAGGGTGCCACTTACCATCTCAATGAGCGCGCTCTTGAACTGTCGCGACAGGATTTGGTGAAACTTCCTTCGGCGCTTGCGAGCTTCAATGGCTTCTATGCGTCGCATGAGAATTACTCGATTACCCATCCCATGCACAATCTTCTGGCATTGTTGTTCGCGGCATTCGTCCTGCTGAGCGTTGTCGCGTTTGTCATCTACCGATTATTGCGATGGCGACGCCGCCGTAGTTAATCGCGCAAGTTGAAAGGCGCGGCTTACGGATTTTAGCCACGCTGGTTGCGGTCGTAAGGAATAATATTGTCCCACTCGTCGGCAGATGAGCGGGCGACAAAGGCGACGACGGGTTCCCTATCGCTCATGTTGAAGACTTCGTGCGGCACGCCGGGTTTTATGTAAATGAAATCGCCCGCTTCGTTCTCCACCGCTTTCTTGAGCCCAGGTCCGAATTCGTGGCGCACTTTTCCTTCGAGGATATAGAGGATCACCTCGAAGCCGACATGAATGTGGGCATACGCAACGCCACCCGGAGGTATCGTGGCGATGTTGGCGGATAGACTCGTCGTGCCCACATTTTTGGCGGACATGCCCTGCAAATAGTGAATCCCGTTCCAATCCCTTCGGGCGCCGCCGCCACGAACGGTCAATATCCCATCGTGATCTTCTACCGCGCTGAGCTGGATATTGTCTTTGTCGTCCTTCATAAATAACAGGTGATCTTAAATTCCAAAAGATCGCCCGGTTTGAGTATCATGTAAATTTCGTTGCTACAAAATGAGGCTTGCGGCGGGCTGCGGGTCTGAGCAAATCAGCGAAATGTTCGTCGGACCCGCCTGCGCAAGAGATTAAGATTTCTGTCGTGCACACGCCGCCAATGTCTACGAACCCGGAACCGTTGAATTCAATATTTTACTTGCGTTGCTCAAGACTGCACAGCCATAAAGGTGGCCTATGGGTCGTGCCGTCGTAACTGCTCCGAGAAGTCGTGCAGTTGGCAGCGCTTTCCCTGGCCCCGCTGGGGATTCGCCGCATACGCGTGGTATTACCCCACCGCAACAGGAAAACGATACCTACCGGGAGAGGCTGTTTAAATATATCCCAGCCGAGGTCGTGACGCTTTATCTTTTCCTGAACACGACCGTCGCGGCGGATAAGAGTAGCCGCGTTTCTTGTATTGGGTCATCTTTTTTGCGGGCCTAGTTGGAACACCGATCTATTTACGGGTCGCACAAAAGGTCGCGGTGCCGCTGCAACTGATAATTTCGACGGTGGCATTCGCTGTTTGGGCGTTCGCCCTCGGAGGGCCATTCTCCGAGATTCCCGGGTACAAACCAATCTATGGTGCGGTATTGTTACCCATCTTCACGTTCTTCGTCGCCACCATTACGCCGGCGACGGCAACACAATCTCCTTCGTAACCGTGTGTAGCAGTAATATGGAACTGTGCTGAGCGTGGTTACTCGATCTGAAGAACGGCGAGATGCGTATGTGAAGTCCATGCAACTAACGAATACCATCACCAGGTCCGGCGGACGACTGACGGATCGCAGGCAGATTCGCGGTCGAATTTTTACGGGGGCTGCATTGCTCCTGCCGCTGCTGCTGGTCGGCTGCGCCGTGATATTCGTCAGTTCGTACGACGAAATCACGGACCGGGAGATTCAGGAGGCGGCAAAAACGACCGAAGTGCTAATCGGGGATGTGCTTGCGAATCAAACCAGTTACCGCGAGCACGCGAAAGAATATCGCGAGATCGACGGCGCACTCGGTGCGCTGGAAATGCGTGCGTCCAATTATCAGAAGAATGAAGCTGAAATCGAGTTGATCCAAAAAACGCGTGCAGCACTGCGCGATTTGCAGCGCACGCACAAAGAAATCGGTCCATTCCGACTAGCAGAAGCTGAGGGCGTACGATCGCTGTTCCGTTCTCTGATTCACCACGAACTGGCGAAGAAGCGTAGCGCCGGCATCGGAGGGCCCACGCAATGAATTTCGAAGATACGCTGAAGAAAATGATCGAGGCCGCAGCCGGCGCGGCAAAGATCCACTGGAATGACTTTCGCACTTATGCTGAGCAAGAGTTTAGAAGACTCGCTGAAGCCGGCACGCGGCTCGAGGCGGATTACATTGCCGATGTCGCTGCGGCGCAGCATCAGCGAAACGCGGCCAATCGCAAAGAGCTCAAGCGCAAAGCCAAGCTAAGAGCGGAGCTAGCATTCGACAGTCTTCGGCTGGCGAGCGAAGGAGTGGTGACCGCGGCGAAAGCCGACGCAAAGATTGCCGCACAAGATGCCATCAATGCCGCGCTGGCGGTGCTGCGGACAGCGGTGAACGAATCGGTGGGCATTGCACTGCTGTGATTGTGCATGCCGCTGAGCAACAGTTGGCGCAGCTCAATTAGGCCGATAGTCCTACTAAAGAAGCCTTCGAAAAGCCGAAGGTGAAAGGAAGCGATCGATGCATGGTTAAGGTTCTTTGAGCCAAAAAATGTTCGTTGGACATTACGGCGTCGCGTTTGCGGTTAAAACGGAGCGAAACAAAATCCCACTCTGGGTGTTGTTCATCGCCGTCCAGTTTCTCGATTACATCTGGGCGATTTTCATTCTGCTCGGTATTGAAAAACTACGTGTGGTCCGGGGTTTCACGGCAGGAAGTATGCTCGACGCGTACTACATGCCGTTCTCGCACAGCCTCATCGCTGCATTCATTTGGTCCGGGATCGCTTTTGCAGTCTATAAAGCAGCGTGGCGCGCAAGGGCTTCTAACTCTGCCGCGTTGCTCGTGGCGCTGGCCGTCTTCTCTCACTGGATCCTCGACTTAATCGCTCATCCTCGCGATCTCGCGCTCTACGACAACGCGTGGAAGGTGGGACTTGGCCTGTGGAATTACCGCGGTCTCGAGTTTGGGCTCGAGGTGGCGCTACTTGCTGCCGGGGCCGTGCTTTATCTGATACGAAATGCAATATCACAAAGCAGCAAGATAGGAGTGATTGGCTTTGGAATCGTTTTGATTGTGGTCCAGGTAGGTGACACCTTCCTGCCCCGTGCGCCGTTATCTGATCACGAGACTGCCGTGGGTGTTTTGGTTTTTTACACGCTCTTCGCCGGAATTGCCTTTTTATTGGAGAGACACAAGCGAACGCGCGTTCCTTGACCCCCTCGCGCCGACGGTGAGTCGGAACTAATCGGCGACAGGCTCGAACCCAGCGAACATTTCTTCTGCTTCCGGCAACGTTTTGAGCGGCACGCAATCGCAGAGGGTAAAAAACTTTTCCCACATCGCGAGCACATTGGGATTTCGATGCGCGACATCGATTGCTTCGCGCGATTTCCATTCCGACACCTCGATGATCGTGCCATCGCGCGCCCGCATGATCACTGGCTTGCGATCGGTCACAAGACTTTCTTTGCGCAGAGTCGGCACGCGATTACGTATGAGTTCGAGTAGTTCGTTTTCTTTCCCAGGTTTTGGGCGGTAGGCGACGATCACGCAAACGCCGGACATAGATGCTGCTTAATAAGCAGAAAACGTCCAACACAACGCTCAACATCCAATATCGAAGTCAGATCCGCCACGCTCTCTTGCACGAATCTGGGCCCTATCGGATGTTGATTCGAACCAAGATGAAACTTCCAACAATTACCGAGCAGCGCCGACTGCCTTCGCCGTCGCCAACGCCTCAAGCACTAGCATGGGATGACAACGCGCTCTGGATGGGTTCGCGCGATCTGCGTCGAATTTATGCAATTGATCCCGAGAAGTGGACAGTGCTCGAAGAGAAAGAACCGCCCGGCATTCCGTGGGCGGCAGTAGCAACAAATGGGACGCTTCGTTTTACAATCGGAGAAGGCCCGGACGATGACCGGTACATTCGCAGCTTCGATCTGACGAGCGGGTTCGGGGAAGATCGGATCGCTTGTCCGGAATTTACCGGATCATATCTCAGCTATGACGGCGAAAATCTCTACCTGAGTCAGTGGTACAAACATCGGATACTAAAACTCGACGGGAGCGGCAATATCATCCGCGCCATCGACATCGGCGCGGAGGTCAGCGGCCAGGTATTTGTCGATGGCTTAATCTACGTGTTGCGCGGGACGGAACAGAATGGCGAGCGCTGGACCATCGCGCGACTGGATCCGCGTCAGGACGCGCCGGAAGTCGAAGATATCGCCGTTGTCCCGTTCGCGTGCCGCTCATTGACTTTCGACGGCGAACACTTCTGGTCGAACTATCGCGAAAAGGACACCATCATTTCATTCGCCCTTCCGAATTGAACGACGCGCAAAATACAAGACGCGCTAGCAACCCATCAAAGCTTTCACCGCTGAGCCAGCAAGTTCAGCGTTGGTTTAAGCTAGGCGCGAGTTCATAATCGGTCCGATGCAGCACAGACCAGTCGGCACGGTAACTTTTCTGTTCACCGATATGGAAGGGTCGAGCAGGGCGTGGGATTCGTATCCGTCTGAAACGCGCGCTGCGCTGCAGCGGCATGATGAGATCGTGGCGCGAGAAGTCGAAGCTCATAACGGCGCGATTATTCTGGAGCGCGGCGAAGGCGATAGTGTGTTCGCGGTTTTTACGCGTGGGAGCGACGCTGTGGCCGCGGCCTTCGAGCTTCAACGCGCATTTCAAAAAGAACCATGGCCAACTCATGTCCCAGTTCGTGTCCGCATGGCGATTCATACCGGCGAAGCGGGCGCTGATTATCGTGGTCCGCACGTGAATCGCACCGCGCGCATCCGAGCCATCGGGCACGGCGAGCAGATTCTTGTTTCAGGTGTCACGGCTGGGATCGTCCGCGGAACGCTCCCCGAAAATGCGGCGCTTATCGATCTGGGTCAACATCGGCTCCGAGATGTCGCCGAGACCGAACACGTGTTTCAATTGAGGCATCCAGAGCTTCGAGAAGAATTCCCACCGCTCAAATCGCTCAGTAATTTCCGTCAGAACCTGCCGGTTCAACTGACGTCGTTTATCGGACGAGAACGCGAACGAGAAACGGTTCGCTCCCTCATCAACGATCATCGCGTTGTGACATTGATCGGCTCAGGCGGTTGCGGAAAGACGCGGCTCGCAATTCAGGTCGGAGCGGACTTGCTCGAGCAATTTCCGGATGGCGTGCGTTTTGTAGATCTCGCGCCGCTCAGCGATCCGTCACTCGTTCTCGATGGCATCGCCACGGCGGTGGAGGTCAAACTTAAGCAGGGGGATGCCAAGGATGATGCGTTGGTTCGAAGACTCGAGGGCACGAAGACGCTGATCATCCTGGACAACTGCGAACATCTCGTGCGGGCATGCGCCGAAGCCGTGTCAGTCTTGCTTCGAACGGGCGAGCATGTGCGCGTGCTTGCTACAAGCCGCGAACCGCTTGGTCTGCCGGGCGAAAGTACGTGGCGTGTGCCGTCGCTCTCGCTGCCTGATGGAACGGAAAGTGTGGAAGAGGCTAGCGCGTGCGAGGCGATCCAGCTCTTTGTCGATAGAGCAGCCGCAGCACGGGAAGGATTTGCGCTCAGCGCAGGAAATGCCCAAACGATCGTCGATATCTGTTGCACGCTCGAAGGCGTGCCGCTTGCAATCGAGCTGGGCGCGGCGCGTATGAAGGCGTTAAGCCCGCGCGAAATTCGGGACCGTTTATCCGATCGATTTCGGCTTTTGACCGGAGGCCGCGGACGCCATCAAACGCTGCGATCGGCGATCGACTGGAGCTACGATCTGCTTTCTGAGCAAGAACGCGGATTGTTCCGGCGGCTGTCGGTTTTCGCCGGCAGCTTTGAGCTGGCTGCAGTCGAAGCGATCTGGCCAGAGAGCGATCCTCTGGATCGTATTGAGCAACTCGTGGACAAGTCGTTGGTGACAGTCGAACAGCTTGACGACGATAAGTTGCGGTATCGGTTGCTCGAAACTTTGCGGCAGTACGGCGTCGAGCGGCTCGTCGAAGCGGGTGAGGAAGAAGATGCCAGCGAGCGACACTTTGGCCATTATCTTGCCGTTGCTGAGCGCGCCTACCAACAGCGAATCGAAGACGAGGCAGCTTCACTCGCCGCGCTCGAAGCTGATCACGATGATTTCCGTGTGGCATTACAGTGGGCACGTTCGCGTCCACGGGATCTTCTTCGGCTTGCATCGGCGCTCGGTTGGTTCTGGCACTTGCGCTCCCATTATCGCGAAGGAAGAGCGTGGTTGGAGCAAGCACTGGCAGCGAATCCCACGGGCCGATCACGCGAAAAGGCGCGGGCTCTCTGGGCGTTGAGTATGATTCTCCAGCGGCTGGTCGCAATACACCAAGAACGACTACGTCGCAGCGCTTCGTTCGATGGAGGAGTGCGTCGATCTTTATCGCGAGTTGGGTTCGGAAAAACTCGTAACGCGCGGCCGCGTAGCCGTTGGTCAGATGTTGGCGGCGCTGGGTGACGTTGAGCGCACCGAAACGTTGGCCCGTAAAACGCTGGCGGAAGGTCGTACCCAAGGCGAACCCAAAATCATACATTACTCACTACATTATCTGGCTGATTGCGAACTGTGGCGCGGAGATCCGCAAAAGGCAGTTTCTCTCTACGCAAACAGTCTACGCGCGGCTCTCGATTATGGAAACGAAATGGAAGCCGCATGCGAAATGCAAGGGATTGCCATGGCTCTCGCCGGCTCGGGACGTGAGGAGGAGGGGCTTCGCTTGTACGGTGCGACTTGCGCACAATTGGAGCGGCTTCAAACAACCATGCTCGATGAAATCGCCTTTTGGGTTAACTTCAAAGAGCAATATCTCGAGCCAGCGCGAAAACGAATCGGCGCCGCCGCTGCGAAGAAAGCTCACGAGGAAGGTTGTGCCATGGATTGGCAAGATGCGCTGGCATTCGCTGCTGCCGCCGAAGGTGTAGCGGGAGTCGAATGATGCAAACGCTGGCGCAATCCGATTATCCGGGGCGCTGGTGGACGATGCTGCCGGACGGGCGTATCGAGTGCCGGCTTTGTCCACGATTTTGCAAACTGAATGACGGGCAGCGTGGGTTCTGTTTCGTTAGGCAGCGTGCGGGCGATCGAATGGTGCTGACGACTTATGGCCGGAGCAGCGGGTTTTGCATCGATCCCATTGAAAAGAAACCGCTGAATCATTTCTTGCCGGGAACAAGCGTGCTCTCGTTCGGCACGGCGGGATGCAATCTCGGCTGCCGGTTTTGCCAGAACTGGGACATCTCCAAAGCGCGCGAGTGGGACAAGCTCGCCGACGCCGCGTCGCCGGAGCAAATCGCGCTCGCTGCGCAGCGGCTCGGATGCAGATCGGTTGCGTTTACTTATAATGATCCGGTGATTTTCGCCGAGTACGCGATCGATGTGGCGCAGGCGTGCCGCGAGCACGGGATCAAAGCGGTCGCGGTAACAGCCGGCTACATCACAGATGAGGCGCGACCCGATTTTTACCGGCACATGGACGCGGCGAATGTCGACCTTAAAGCGTTCACCGACTCGTTTTATCATAGGGTTTGTTTCGCCCAGCTCGAGCCGGTGCTCGATACGCTGAAATATCTCCGGCACGAAACGAACGTTTGGTTCGAAGTCACCACGCTGCTGATTCCAGGCGAGAACGACAGCGACGCGGCGCTCCATCGCGCGGCCGAGTGGTTCGCGGAAAATCTCGGGCCGGATGTGCCGTGGCATTTCACGGCGTTCCATCCCGATTTCAAAATGCTCGACAAACCTCATACACCATCTGCGACGCTTATCCGCGCCCGCGAGATCGCGCGCACAAAAGGGCTGTACTACGTTTACACGGGCAACGTCCACGACATCGACGGTGGCAGCACGTGGTGCCCCGGTTGCGGCGAACTTCTCATCGTGCGCGACTGGTACGAGCTTGGCGAATGGAATCTCGAAGACGGCAGATGTCGATTTTGCGGTTACCAAATCGCCGGGCGGTTTGAAAATCACGCAGGCGCATGGGGCGCGCGGCGTCTGCCGGTTAAGTTAGCGGGAGTCACTGGAAAATAGGCTTGGAGCCTGTGTGCTCAGCGGACATGTTGTCTGCTGCGCACGTGCAGCGGAGTGGAACTCCGCTGGCCGCACAGACTGGAAGTCTATGTTCCGTGCGCTGTTTTCTTCGCTGAGATGAGTTTGTTTACGAGCGCGTTAGTCGCTCTTTCCAAAAGCATTCCCCATGCGCTGAGCACGGCCAGCGTTGCGGCCGCGATCAACAGAAACATCCAGATCGGTTGCTCGCGAATGCGAAGCCCCAGCCAGATGACATAGGGTTGATGAATGAGATATAGGCCGTACGAATAGACCCCCACGAGGCCGAACAGTTTCGCCGGTCCTTGG
>VBQB01000189.1 GCA_005887855.1 Verrucomicrobiota bacterium
CTGACCGACGTTGGCTGCTTCCGCATCCGGTGCAGGATTGCAAAAATCAATGGCGACCGGCACGCCGTCGCGGATTGCGAATTCAACTGTGTTCAGGTCGTAGCCAAGATATTCATTTAACCGCAGGACGCCGTCCTCGACCTCCTGCAGAATTTCTTTCGGCGCCTGCCAATCGGTCTGGTATCGCAAATGATATGGATGGCGCGGCTCGTACGGCATGATGCGGATGTCCCGTTGATCGATCGAGTAGCAACGGAAATACATGTCGAATTTCACTTCCTCCTGCAACATCATCACGAGCTGGCCGGTTTCATTGTAAGCGCGAAAAAATTCGTCGGAGTTATGTAATCGATAGACGTTCTTCCAGCCCCCGCCCGCGAACGGTTTAAAGAATGCCGGCCAACCGACGTAGCTGAAAATTTCCTCCCAGTTCATTGGATAGGTGAGATTGCGAAACGATTTGTCATTCGTGTCCGGCGGCGGCTGATTCGACGGCAGCAGCACAGTGCGCGGAACCGCGACCCCGATCTTGGTTGCTAGCGCATTGTTAAAAAATTTCTCGTCAGCGCTCCACCAGAACGGATTATTCACCACCGCGCATCCCGTAAGCGCTTCGTTTTTGAGCCAGCCGCGATAGAAAGGCACGTCCTGCGAGATGCGATCGATCACCACATCGTACCCGCACGGCTCGCCCTGGATGACCTTGTCGATCTTGACGAATTCCGCGCGGATATCTTTGCCACCGGTCTTCTGATTCACCCGCTCGACAAACACCGGCGGAAAACTGTGTTCCTGACCAAAAAGGATTCCGATTTTTTTCATAACTGTCTTCTTGTCATTTCGAGCGAAGCCGAAGGCGAAGTCGAGAAATCTCTTACTGTTATCTGTGCTGCAGAACGTCCATGCCCAAATCGAGCCAACTTGGGTTGAATCGATTAATCAACGCAACTTTCTTTGCCCGAGACCATTTCTTCAGTTGGCTCTCGCGCGCAAGTGCGTCGCGAATATCACGATAATGCTCGTAATAAATTAGCTTTTTGCACCGATAGTCAGATGCGAACCCAGTCCGAGTTCCCTCGCGGTGTTCCCAAGTTGGCCGTGAGAGACTGTTTGTTACGCCGATATAAAGAACCGACTCGTTGCGATTGGTCACGACATAAATCCAAAAATTGTAATCACGCGGCATCATTCGGAATTAACAGTAAGAGATGTCTCGACTCCGCTCGACATGACAAAGAACGCTTACGCGGGGCCGCACGAGAATCACAAGGTCGATAAGTAATACGGCAGCATGTCGCGCCAATAACTCCATTCGTGGCCGCGCCATTTTCCGTCATCGAGCCAATGTTTGATGCCTTTTGAATTCAGAATTTCGGAGAGCTGATACGATTCGTGGCGGGTGTTGTCCCATTCGCCGGTGCCGAGAATAATGCCCATGTGATTGTATTTCCACGGGTCCGTTGTGTTCGGCAGATATTCATACGGGCTATTGAAGTAAATGTTGTCGTCGTGATAACCATCGAAGAACGAGCTGATATCGAACGAGCCGCTCAGGCTGATGAGATGACTTACCAAATCCGGGTGGCGGAAAGCGATGTTGGCCGCATGATACGCGCCTAAACTGGCGCCGCATACAGCGACGCGAGGATATGAGCATTCGCGCCGTGCGAGATCGAACACATCGCGCACGATCACATTTTCGTAGGCGTTGTGCGTGCGCATCCGGTCCGCGGGGTGAATTGATTTGTTATAGAAACTTTCGAGATCGATCGCGTCCGGGCAATAAACCGTGACTCGGCCGGCGTCGACGTAACTGGCAACGGCATCGACGAGACCGAAGTCTTTGTTTTGGTAGTAACTGCCGAATGAAGTCGGAAAAAGAATCAGCGGGAGGCCTCCGCCGTTTCCGAACGCAAGCATTTCAAACTCGCGACTCAAATATGGCGTCCACCATTTGATGTAACGTTCGTTCATGGAAGTAGCGCGACCATCTTGGTTGCGGCCCGTCTAAATCGCAAGCCGACGGCTTGCGCTACATTGCATCCTCAGCGATGCGTCTTCGATTCATGCCCAAACACACGTTAACCGGCAACATCAAACGGCATCGCGCATTTCGGTCGAGAATTCTCGGCAATCGGCGCGACGTTCTTGTTTATCTGCCCCGTGGCTACCGGCGTTTCTCGCGGCGGCGCTATCCGGTGTTGTACCTGCAAGATGGACAAAATGTTTTTGACGCAGCGACTTCGTTTGCTGGCGTCGAGTGGGGCGTGGACGAAACGGCCGAGCGATTGATTCAAAAAAAACTCATCGACCCGCCGATCATCGTGGCGATTGCCAACATGGGTGACGATCGCATTCATGAATACGCGCCCACGCGTAGCCTGATCGATGCGAAGGCAAAGCGAAAAAAGCGCAGCAAAGGATTGGCTCGGAATTACGGCCGATTTCTGATCGAGGAGCTCAAACCGTACATCGACAGGAAATATCGAACCAAGGGCGAAGCGGAATTCACCGGCCTCGGCGGCGCGTCGCTCGGTGCTTTGTTAGCGCTTTCGCTCGGTCTTTGGTTTCCAAATGTGTTTAGGCGTCTGATCGTTATATCGCCCTCAGTTTGGTGGGACGATCAAGTGATCGTGAAGATGGTCGAAGACCTCGACGAAAAACTTCTGCTCAGAATCTGGCTCGATACGGGAACGGCAGAAGAAGGATGGGAACGGGCCCGCATCCTGCGCGACGCGTTGGTCGAGAAAGGCTGGCGACTATACAACGATCTAAATTACAAGGAGATCAAAGGTGGAGATCACAGCGAAGGTGCGTGGGCTGGGCGTGTCGATCCTGCGCTGCGGTTTTTGTTTCCGCCAGTGGTCCCCATGTAGGCGATTGACCTCAATCGCCCGAAATATTCAAGCAAGCGCTGTAACTGTTTATCGGCCAACTGGAGGGACCGGCGGCGGATTGGGCGGTAAAGGTTCAGGAGGCGGCGTCGGTCTCGGCGGAGTTGGCGTAGGCGGCGATGGATTATCTGGCATTGGTGGTCTCCATTGAATGAATCGTTTTCACTGCAGCCACTTGCCGTAAATTTGATAAACGCAAACGAAGCCGCCGATGAAATCCCAATCCTTTTGATAAGCAAAAACACCAGTACGCGGGAACCAAGTGAGCTCACGCGGTGATTCTGGATGATTGGGGTCGTAAACGAGGTAACGGTCGACTCCACCATTCTGAGAGGCAGGTTTTCGTTTATAGACCAGGACCGCGTGATTGATGCTGAGACGAGGATAAGTGGTGAGAAACCCGACGAATAACTCGCCGCGCGCCAAAGCTGCATTGAGGTTGGCGTGGGTCTCCTTGTGGTAATTAGAGTCGTGCTGGAAAAGCATCCGGAAATTTCCGAACCGAAAGTAAGTGGGCCAGCCGAGGCCGATATTTGCCCGCACAACTTCACGGCGCGCCTTGCTCATTGCGCGCAAGTTGGCGTAGCCCGGGAAGACGACGCGCTGATCCGCCGGCAACGGCTTTCCCCAAGCCGCCCGATGGGTAACATGTCGAATGCGAGCGGCCAACGCATTGTCGTCCAACGGAGCGGCATGTGGATCGAAACGAGCGAACTTCTGAAACTGCATCGTTGTACGGCACAGGACAAAACAGCGGCGAGTGTATCTTTTCGGCTCTCCTTTCTCTCTTTGCCGCAAATGGGGATGGCCTTCGCGATACTCGAAGACGGTTGCGCGGCGGATCATCGCAGATGTGCGCGAATTACTCAGAACCACGTCAAGAGCGCGCAGCAGCCGTTGCGGTTTTGGTTTCGGCGAAGCTGCCGATACGACGAAATTTCTCGTAGCGCTTCGTTAGCAGTTCGTCGATTGGAAGCGCAGAAATGCGTTCTAGATTGCGGTGGAGAGCGGTGCTGAGATTTCCGGCAATCGAATCATAATCTCGATGCGCACCGCCTTCCGGTTCTGGGACAATTTCATCGACCACTTCGAGCTTCAACAAATTCTGCGCAGTCAATTTAAGCGCTTCGGCTGCTTCGGCGGCGTGACGTCGATCTCTCCACAGAATCGCGGAGCACGCTTCGGGGCTGATGACCGAATAGTAAGCATTTTCGAGGATCAAGACGCGATCTGCAACGCCAATGCCAAGCGCGCCACCGGATCCGCCCTCCCCAATTACAGCCGCGATAATTGGCACGCGCAGATTCATCATTTCTCGAAGATTTACTGCAATCGCTTCCGAAATGTGACGTTCCTCTGAGCCGATACCGGGAAATGCGCCCGGCGTATCGATCAATGAAATGACGGGCATACCAAATTTTTCGCCCAGCCGCATCAAACGCAACGCTTTGCGATAACCCTCCGGGTGGGCGCAGCCGAAATTGCGCATCACGTTTTCTTTGGTGTTGCGCCCTTTTTGGTGCGTGATAATGACGCACCGTTGCGAGCCGACCATGGCAAGCCCGCTTGGCATGGCTTTGTCATCCGCGTAACGACGATCTCCATGCAGTTCCGTCCAATTTGTAAAGCACCGTTCAATGTAATCGAGGGCGAACGGCCGCTGGACATGCCGTGCGATCTGGACACGCTGCCAGGCCGTTAAATTGCCGTAAACTTGGCGGCGGGTTTCGCGGAGCTTTGTCTCAATTGCCTTAACCGCCGATTCAAGATCGACATCGTGCTCGTCCGAATGATCCTTCAAATCCTGCAAACGTCGTTGCAGTTCAAAGATCGGCTTTTCAAAATCGAGTGGTTGCAACTCCATGTGTCGAAATTAAGGCGTTAAAGCGTTCAAGAGTTGAAGCGTCAAGTGATCGCCTGTTTGACCTCTTAACGCTTCAATCTCTTAATCCTTCCACGAATTTAATCCGTAATGGTGACAGGCGTCCGGTTGTTTACAAGGCTGCTCAGCTCCTCGACATCGGAAGCGGCCAAGCCGAGTCCCACTGGGGGCGGTGGCTGAGTGAGATTAGGATGCGCCGAATCGGCCGTCGAATAGAGCGTGTAGGCCGCCGAGCTGAGCCGAATCCAGCGAGTGCTGCTCATGTAGTCCTTGCTGCCGAGACCAACACGCTTCCCGTCTTTCCACGCCATTATCTCCGCAACCTTCGTCGTAATTTTCGGGGGCTGCTTCGGCGACAATTTCTCTTCAAGCACATGATACTGTTTAAAAAAGGCGCCATGATTAAGGAGCACAACCAGCTTCGGCTTTCGTTGAATCAGAATTGAAAAATCCGGGTGCGAAATGAGGAGATGTTCGCCGATGTGCAGCATCGTGCCGCTCAGATTATTCATCCGCATAATGAGCTCGGGCGTCGTTTTCAGTTTTCTTGCGATCTTCACCAGCACGTCTCCAGACTGCACCACATATTCGGTCTTCTCCGGCGAAGGATAACGCGAAAGGAAGATGTCGATGTTCACCTCACCGAGTAAATCTTTGGCGCTTTCGACGTGCAGCCCGGCCGGATATTTTTGAATGAAGGTGATAAGCGCGTCGCGAGCTTCGATTAGTTTCCCGTCCTGTCGCAGTTTCGCCGCCGCCTGAAACTCGGGAAGGCTGATGTCTGGAGTCGGTGCCGGAGGAACTTCTCCACGTTGCTCCTTTTTCACTGCGATATCTTCTTTGACGAAGAGGTTGTAACCGAACCAGGCGGCACTCCCGAAAATGACCAGCGCCAGCAGTAATGCAAAGAGCCACTTCATGGATGGCAGAGCGGAATTATGAGTCTGAGCAAAACCGGCGGCCTGCCCTGAGTAAGGCAAAGCCGAGGCGAGCCGGAATCTCTAGCTGTTTCAGTCAACCGAAAATCCATCAATAGAAAAATCGCGCCCGACTAGTCAATCGCGCCGGTCAACCGAGCGGTTCTCCTACGAACCCTCTTTGCCGGACTCCAGCCCCGGAAAGAAACGGTGCCAGAGACGCCCCAGCGTACGCTCTTCTTCGTTACTCCAAGAAAAGTGGCAATCCTGACAATAAAATTCTTTCGGAATAATTTTCATCGCGCAAAGAACGCCGACGAGCGCCGGGGTAATGAATTTACGGGTCATCTGCGGATACTCGATGTTTGAGGAGCCGCATTGCGGGCAACGAATCAGGGCAGCAGCGATATCCGGATCGGTCGCTTCCCATTCGACCATGAGGCCTTGCGCCTTCTCGAAATCGTTGTCATCCACCATGACTTTCGCATTTGCTTGCGGCCGCGACATGAACGCGACCTGCTGCAAAGGGGCTTCGTTATGAACATCGGCCTTCACTCCTACGTCGTGGAAGCGCCGTTTGAGCTGCCTCGCTTTTGCCGGTTCGTTAAACGTCGCGATCGTCACCATAAAGTTGTTTTGTCTGCGCGACAGCGCGTCCTCTGATCAAACATCAACTAGGGGCCGGGTGCAAGATTTGGCGGAGGAAACCATTTATAGAGCATCAGATAAACCAGCACACCTGTGATTGAAACATAAAGCCAGATTGGAATCGTCCACCGCGCGATCCGCCGATGCCGATCCCAACGGCGGCGAAACACTGGAATGAGCGTTAAAATCACCAAGGGTAATGTCGTGAAGGCGAGCAGGACGTGCGAAATCAACATCGCGAAATAGAGCGGACGTACCATTCCCTGGGCAGCGAAATGCGTCGATTTTTCGCCAACGTGCACGTGATAAATGACGTACCCGACCAAAAAAATTGTGGACGAAATCACGGCAGTAATCATGCATGCCATGTGACGGCGCCACGCGCCGTGCCGGATCAAGTACCAGCCCGTTGAGATGAAAACGGTGCTGACAAGATTAAGCGACGCGTTGATTGCCGGCAGATCGGAAACAGTCATGGTTTCTTTGGCATGTTGAGCGAAACCCAAACATCTCTCACTATAACTTGATGCCGCCCATTCTCGAATCGCCGAAAACCGTAGCGCCGATCCCAGATCGACAATCGACTTTGGCGCATCGCATCGCCGTAAATGTGCCCCGTCTGCTGATCCTGATCGTAATTTCGGTCTGTCTAAGCGGCGGCTGGTATCTCGCCAAACGAGGCTTCGGCCGACAATGGCGCTATCGCGTGGTCGAGGAATTGCACAAGCGCGGTGTCGAAGCGTCCGTCGGCCGGTTAACTCTGGACCCGTTCCGCGGCCTGATCGCACGGAATGTGCGCATCTTTGATTACAAGAACCGTGAAAAGACGCTCGCCCTGATCAGCGAAGTCTCGCTGGATATCAATTATGCCGCGCTCATCCATCATGAGCCATTTCTCAACGCGCTCGATGTGCGCAACGCGCAAATCACCCTGCCCCTGAGAGGCGCAGAGGGAAAAATCGATAATGCCCAGCTCAATAATTTCCACGCCCATGTCTATTTTCCGCCCGAACAAATTTACGTTAGTCAAGCCGAGGGGGTTTTTTGCGGAATTCGGATTTCTGCGACGGGTCAGTTGATCAAGCGACAGAATTACCAGCCGTCACCCCCGATTTCAGAGGAAGAGTGGCGAAGACGACTGTCGCTTTTGCAACGTGTTGTGAACCAACTGCAAAAGTTCACTTTCCCGGCGGCGCCTCCCTCGTTGCAGGTGAAATTTAGCGGCGACATCGCAGAAATGGAAAGTGCACGGGTCGAGGCCACCCTCAGCGGCGATCGGTTACAACGAGGCAAATATGAAATGAGAGACTTGTCCGCCGCCGCCGAATGGAGCGACCAACGTTTGAACATTACACACTGCGAATGGAATGATGTCGGGGGCAGCTTTGCGGGCCGCGCTGATTGGAGCCGGCAGGACAATCGCGCGAATTTTCAAGTGCGCAGTGGTCTGGATCTAAAAGGTTTTCTCGATGCTTTTGGTCTCGGCGGTCCGCTCGCAGAGGCGAGATTTTATTCCGCCCCTTTGGTCGAAATCGCTGGTTCGGCAAATTTCGGAGAAGATCGTCTTCGACTAAAGATCATCGGTCACGCCACACTGGGCCAGTTCGCTTACAAAACGGTGCCGTTCTCCGATTTGACCGCCGATTTTTCGTGGGATGGTGACCGCGCCTTACTTCGCGATCTGCGGCTTCGGCATCAGACCGGTCAGCTCAGGGCCGACCTCTTCGATGCCCCAAACGATTTCCGTTTGACCGTAGACAGCACAATGAGTCCAAGC
>VBQB01000190.1 GCA_005887855.1 Verrucomicrobiota bacterium
CGATGATTTTCCAGCGTTGAATCTCGCACGCCGAGCGGGTGAGACGGGCGGTACTTTGCCTGCTGTGATGAACGCCTCCAATGAAATGGCGGTCGCGGCTTTTTTAGATCAACAAGTGCGTTTTCCAGATATCTGGCGAATCGTTGAAGAAGTGATGAACCGGCATACGAGCGTTGCGCATCCCGATCTCGATGCGATATTGCAGGCCGATCAATGGGCGCGCGCAGAGGCGGCGAGATTCGTTAAATCGTTAAACCGTTAATCGGTTACAACGTCAAATCGGCTGCGTCTGCGCCAAATCCGAATTACGATTCTCGACTCACGATTCACGTTTTAACATGCTTCTCCACGTCGCACGCGTCGTCCTCATTCTTCTCGAGGTCCTCATTCTTTTTAATCTGCTCATCGTCGTGCATGAGCTCGGTCATTTTCTGGCGGCGCGCTGGCGCGGGGTTTACATCGAGAAGTTCGGTGTCTGGTTCGGCAAGCCGCTCTGGAAAAAGACGATCAACGGTGTGCAATACTCTCTGGGCTCGCTGCCTTTTGGCGGATTTGTTGCGTTGCCGCAGCTCGCGCCGATGGACATTATCGAGGGCAAGGCGGATGTGGACCGCGCGAGGCTGCCGAAAATTTCCGCGCTCGACAAAATCATCGTAGCCATCGCTGGCCCGCTATTCAGTCTGCTTCTCGCGCTTTTTTTTGCCGGCATTGTGTGGGTGGTCGGCCATCCGGTTGGCGAATCGGATTCCACCACGATTATCGGTTACGTCTTGCCGGATTCGCCGGCGCAAAGAGTTGGACTCCAACCCGGCGATAAAATTCTCGAAGTGGACGGGAAACCTGTCAGGCGTTTTCTCGGAATGAATGACAGCGTGAGCTGGGATGTAGTGCGAAGTGAAGGCGACAAGATTGCCGTGAAATTCCAGCGCGATGGCAAGGTTCAGACAGTTTGGGTGGAACCATACAAGGCCGAGACACGGGGATGGCGCCGAAAAAGTGTGCGTCAACTTCTGATCTATCCGGCGGAGACACCGATCATCGACAAAGTGGAGCCGAACACGCCCGCGGCGGCTGCCGGGTTGCGCTCGCGCGACATCATTCGCGGATTTGACCAGACGCCAATCTACAGCCCGATTGCCTTGCTCGAATACATCAGCAAGCATCCCAAGGATCAGCTCGTTCTTCATGTGGAACGAGATGGGGCGAGGTTCGACGTTCCGGTAAAGCCAACGCTTCTGCCGACGGAAGGTGAAATGAAACCGCGCATCGGAATTCGATGGGACACGACGGGGATCATGTCGATCTCGCATCCAAATCCGATCGAACAGGTGTACAACAGCGTGACCAGCACACTAAAGACAATTGGCGCGGTTGCATCGCCGAAGTCGGACATCAGGTTGCAGCACCTGAGCGGCCCGGTCGGCATCGGCCGCATTTATTATTTGCTTTTCCAAAACGAACGCGGCTGGCAGCTCGCGCTCTGGTTCAGCGTGATTCTAAATGTGAACCTTGCGATTCTGAACATGCTGCCGATTCCGGTTCTCGATGGAGGACACATTGTTCTGGCGATTATCGAATCGGTCCGTCGCAAACCGGTGAACATGCGTGTGCTTGAGCTCGTCCAGACGAGCTGTGCCGTGTTGATCATCGGATACATGCTTTACGTCACGTTTTTCGACGTTCAAGACCTGCCGTTCATCAAGAACAGACTCGACAAACTCGAGAATCAACCGCAGTCGACGAAGACGCAGGCGCCCTGACTAAAGTGCGCCGCATTGCGCGCCTGGGCGCGATTCCGTAGATTGGAGATTTCGTGAACTATTGCGCTGATCCTTTTCATTACCATCACCGCCCTACCCGCGAGGTGATGATTGGCAACGTCGGAGTCGGCGGAGCGAACCCGATTCGCATCCAATCGATGATCACCTGCGACACCATGGACACCGAGATGTCCATCCAGCAAACAATGGAATTGGCGGCAGCCGGTTGCGAAATTGTGCGTATTACCGCGCCGACAGTGAAAGACGCGCGCAATCTCGAGCACATCGTAAAGGGCTTGCGCGAGCGCCGCTGCGATGCGCCGATCGTCGCAGACATTCATTTCAAACCCGAAGCTGCCATGGAAGCCGCGAAATGGGTAGATAAAGTGCGCATCAATCCCGGCAACTACGCGGACTCAAAGAAATTTGTCATCCGTGAATACACCGACGAGCAATACGCCGCGGAGCTGGGCCGAATTCGCGAGCGTTTCGCGCCGCTGGTCGATCTTTGCAAAAAGCGTGGTATCGCCATGCGCATCGGCACAAATCACGGCTCGCTTAGCGACCGCATCCTGAACCGATACGGCGATACACCACTGGGGATGGTGGAGAGCGCGCTCGAGTTCGTGCGGATCGCGCGCGATCTCGACTATCACGCGTTCGTCTTCTCGATGAAGGCGAGCAATCCGAAAATCATGATCGCGGCGTATCGATTGCTCGTCGCGCGGCTCAGCGAAGAAGGACCGGATTGGAATTATCCGATCCATCTCGGCGTCACCGAGGCGGGCGAAGGCGAAGACGCCCGAATCAAAAGTGCGATTGGAATTGGCTCGTTGCTGGCTGATGGAATTGGCGACACGATTCGCGTTTCATTAACAGAAGACAGCATTCACGAAATCCCAGTGGCGAAAGCGTTGGTTGCGCTGACTTCTACTTTAGGGGCGAGCATGTCGCCTGCAAAGGAAGCAGCCGGTACGGCTGCCACTACAGATCAAGGTGTCGATCTTTCATTCGATCCGTTTTCATATCAGCGGAGAGCGAGTGAGACCATCACTGTAGCCGGGATCGGTGATCCCGGCCAAAGAATCAAGCTCGGAGGAGAAGAATTAATTCGTGTGGTCGTTAGGAAGGCAAATTTCGAGAAGATCGCGCACAAGATCGAAAAGCTGGGCGATTACAAACCGGAAATTTTCTATGAAAACGCGCAAATCGAAGAGATCGATCCGCGAGATGAGAGCGGGATTGCGCGACTCAATCAAAATTCGGCGCTGCAATTTGTGACGGTGAAAGATGATGTCGATCTTCCGACGATCACTGCGTTTCGTCTTCTCGCGGCGAAGTTGCATCCGCGGCATCCGATTCTTTTGAAGGACATGCTGTGTCATTCTGAGCCAAGTGGAGCGAAGCGAAACGCAGTCGACGAATCCCGCGGCAGAAGCTTACAGGCAACGCAGCAGGATCCCTCGACTTCGCTCGGGATGACAGGCTCCGATTTTCTCGAAACGCTGCTGACCGCCTCGACCAATATCGGGTCGCTGCTTTGTGACGGAATTGGCGACGCCATTCTCGTTCAAGGAGAGGAAGCGCCGGGGCAAGCGTTGCGATTGAGCTACAACATCTTGCAAGCGGCCGGTTCGCGAATTTTCAAAACCGATTACGTCGCGTGCCCATCTTGCGGTCGCACTTTATTTAATTTGCAAACAACCACTGCGAAGATCAAAACGGCAACGTCGCATTTAAAAGGCGTAAAGATCGCGATCATGGGCTGCATCGTAAACGGGCCCGGCGAAATGGCGGACGCCGATTTTGGTTACGTCGGTGGCGCGCCCGGCAAGGTAAACCTCTATGTTGGAAAGACTGCGGTTAAGTTCAATATTCCCGAAGCCGAAGCAGTGGACCGATTGCAGGATTTGATTCGCGAGCATGGCAAATGGGTTGAACCGGCGCCGCAAGCCGCTGTTCTGGAAGCTGTCTCGTAATACTGATTCGTTCGCGCCGTAATCCATCACTACGCAACGGCCAAAGCAGGTTAGATCGGCAAGCTAAATTGTCGGATTGTACCGCAGCGGTTTGACTCGTCGATCATCTCCCATGATATTCCGCGCTCCTTCCCCTCGAAAGAGCATCTTCCAAATGGATAAGATCCGTAATATCGCCATCATTGCGCACGTCGATCACGGCAAGACGACGCTTGTCGATCAACTGCTGCGCCAATCGGGCACGTTTCGTTCCAATCAAAAGATTGAAGAGCGCGTGATGGATTCGATGGATCTCGAGCGTGAGAAAGGAATTACGATTCGCGCCAAGAACGCGGCCTTCCAATGGAACGGTTATCGGATCAACATCGTCGATACGCCAGGTCATGCCGATTTCGGAGGCGAAGTGGAGCGGATCATGAAAATGGTGGACGGCGTGTTGCTCGTTGTTGATGCG